>NZ_JBCNBW010000005.1:0-108601 GCF_050478865.1 Aeribacillus pallidus
CTTGCCCGCGGAAAACGTCCGCCACAAGCGAAATGGATAAATATCAACAGTATCATTTAACAGACATTCATGCCAATTGCCATTGGCACATCGATGAATAAAATAACAGCAAAAGTTATCCACAGTTATTTTAGGGTAGAGCCTTAAAATTAAATTAAAGAGCTAATTTAGAAGAAGCAAAAGAAACGTTCGAGCGAACTTGGTGTAACGCTAATTGATATTGAAACAAAAACTCGCAAGCTTCTAATATTTTTTTTGCTTCAAACCCATTTTTGCCCCAAGTGGTAATCCCGTGATTACGAATTAACACCGCCCCTTTATCTGCTGATACGTGTTGACTAAATTCTTTCGCAAGCCTTTTTAGATCGGCATAATTATAAATAATCGGAATGGTTAACACGGCGTCTTCTTCCCACATGTCAAACGCTTTAATTAATTCTTGGCCACTAAAAGAAATATGACCTTGATTTCCGTATAATTCGGAAATCACATTGTTAGCGATGGTGTGCACGTGCAAACTGCATCCAGCATTTGTTTTCCGATAAATCTCGCAATGAATCAACGTTTCTGCTGATGGACGTAAATGCGTTTTTTCGACCGCTTTTCCAAATTCATTGACGAGTAAAAAGTCTTCATCGGTCCGCTTGCGCTTATCTTTACCGCTTGCTGTTACATAAAATAAGAGAGGGTCATCCGTCACTTTGATAGACAAATTTCCACTTGTCCCCATAAACCAATCCCGTTCCGCTAATTCATCTTTGATATCAGCTAACTCGTTCCATTTTTCTTGAAAGATGGTCATATGTTCACCTCCAACAACTGTTCAATAACATAAATACAATCAAAGAAATTTTCAAACGGGGCATGAGGAAGCTCATGCTCTCTACATTTTTCTAACAATAATCCTCTCGCTAAAACAAAATCGGCTAATTGGGCAGCTTTCCAATCGGTGATGGAATCGCCAATAACTACTCTGTAGGTTGAATTTTGACTAATGGAACGAATAAGGGACGGTTTACAACAACCGCACCCACCTAAACAATCGTCATCACATGGATACGGCCACTCAATTCGAATCGTATCTCCAGTAAAATTTCCTCGATTGCAATAAATGTTGGTAATCCCTTTATAAGGGGACAGTAACGGATTCACGAAAAAGTCGATACCTCCGCTTACAACATAGAAGGGAATATTACGTTTGTTGGTAAAGTGAACAAATTCAGCAAACCCTTCACGAATCGTAGCTTTTTCTAACAAATATTGAACAATGTCCTCTTTTAGTGACGTAGGAAGAAGGGAAAACATTTTTCCAACTCCTTCTTGTATGGACATTTGTTCGGATAGCACCGCGTTTTTTAACGATTCCCAAGAAGAAGGGGCAAATTGTTCCATGAGGGAGATTATGTTGTCCTGTTCAGTAATCGTTCCATCAAAATCACAGAATATAGCTATAGAACTCATGATGATGTCACCTCCACTGTCCCCCAAAGGGATAACGCTTCTTGCAATTCTGGATGCTCATTTGCTGCTTCCTGTAACGGCTTATTTTGCAAAACAGCCTCTATCGCTTGTCGAAACGCCCTTCCACCTCCTTGTGCTCCTTGTGGATGACCATGGATGCCACCACCTGCATTAATGACTTGATCATACCCAAAATCATGGATTAGAGCAGGTACCAAACCGGGATGAATCCCTGCCGATGGGACCGGGAATGTACGTTTATACACGTGATTTTTCACTAATTCATCTCTAATGTGGAGCGCTTCCTCTTTTTTGAGCGCAACCGAACCATATGGAGATGGAAAGAGGGAAAAATCTGCTCCGGCATAGCGCAACAACTTTCCAAGTAAAAGAGAATGGGACAAACCATAAATGAGGGAAGAAGTCAATGCTCCGCTAAAAGCAGGATGTGCCATAATTGGGACGTTCACTTCATCGTCTTCAGTTAGCTGCTGTAAAATATCCAACCCATACGTAAATACATTGAATAACAACACATCTGCCCCTAATTCAGATGCACGTCTCGCCCGGTCAATGATGTCTTTTGTCCGACCAGAAAGATGAACCGCATACCACGTTCGATGTCCTGTTTCTTCATACACATGATTTAGCACCTTCTTCCCTTCAACAATCCGCTGTTCAAAAGGCGTAAGGTCATTTTGGAACAAAATTTCATCATCTTTTACTAAGTCCACACCACCAAGCGCTTGTTCTTTTAGTTGCGACAACAGGTATGGTAAGTCGCGGCCAATCACCCCTTTAAAAATGCTCATCACAAGTGGTCGATCCAATACTTGTAACCCTTCTCGAATTTTCTTGATTCCAAAACGCGGGCCTGGGAATGACGGAAATAATTCATCCGGAAACGATACATCCACTAATTTGATTTCTCCGTCTAATGAAAGCTTCCCAAACACAGTCGTTAAGATGGAAGGAAAATCGGTCGTAATATTAACGATAGGATACCCAATTCGGACATAACCAGTTACTTTTTCTGTCTCTCCTTTCTCAAGTCCAACTTCTTCCACTGAAAGAACTTCACCTTTGTGCTTTTTCAGTTGTTCTTTTTCAAGCAAAGGTAAATTCGTCCAAGAACCAACTGTCATACCAAGTGCAATCTGTTCGGCCTTTTTCAAAAACGAACCGGGCTTTCCCCTCATTTTGTAAGTAGCAATAAGATAGGACATCTTGCTCCTCCTTTTTCAAATCAAATAAAAAAACCTCTTCGATAAGAAGAGGTTGCGTTTCTATCCACCATCTTCTTATCTCTCAGCATAACGCTGCAAGAATTAGCACCGTGCCTTGCGGATGTTACATCCGGCGCCTTAAGCGCCCCACCTCGCGATGGTATTACGGTCGGTTGCCGGGTTTCATCGGGCTCGTCCCTCCACCTACTCTTGATAAGAAATTCTTACGTATTCAATTTTCATATAATTTAAATTAATTCGAATTATGCCATCTCCTAGAAAAATTGTCAATATTTTTTTCACCAATTATCTTAATTGCTACGATTTAAATAAACGGAGTGCATCCATTCGTTCAATGGCTTCCACTAGTCGTTTTTCTTCTGCTAACAGTCCTACACGCACGTACCCTTCCCCATATTGTCCAAATCCAACTCCCGGAGCCACAGCGACATGAGCTTTTTCTAATAACAATTGGAAAAACTCCATAGAAGTATAGCCATTCGGCACATTCAGCCAGGCAAAAAAAGTGCCTTTCGGTTGAGTTACATTCCAGCCAATTTGATGAGCAGCTTCAATCAACGTATTTCTCCGTTTTTCGTACGTTTGTACCAGGTCTCTCACCGCCTGTTGGGAGGAAAGAAGCGCGTGGGCGGCAGCTTCTTGAATCGCACCGAAAAGACTCACATACATATGGTCTTGATATTGCTCAAGAGCTTGAATGACGGAGCGATTGCCAATTGCAAAAGCGACCCGCCAGCCAGCCATATTGTATGTTTTTGACAATGTATAAATTTCAATGCCAACTTCTTTCGCCCCTTCTGCCTGTAAAAAGCTAATCGGCTTTTGTCCATCAAAGCCGATCGCTCCATATGCGAAGTCGTGCACAACACAAATTCGATGCTTTTCCGCTAAGCGTACCGTTTCTTCAAAAAAGCTGAGATCAGCGGTCGCCCCTGTTGGATTGTTCGGATAGTTTAAAAACATGAGTTTTGCTTTTTCAAGTACATGAGGATTTATAAAATCAAATTCCGGTAGAAATTGAGACTCTTCCCGAAGAGGCATCAACTCGTAAGATGCTCTGGCCATCGCTAGTCCAGATAAATAGTCTGGATACCCGGGGTCCGGAAGAAGGGCAATATCGCCAGGGTTTAATAGACAAATAGGTAATTGAACGAGTCCAGCTTTCCCTCCAAAAAGAACAGCCACCTCATGTTTCGGATCGATCTTTACCCCATATTCTTGTTTGTAAAAGGTCGCCACTGCTTCTTTCAAATAATCAAATCCTCGAAAAGGTGCATATTTATGATTCAATGGATTTTGAACCGCTTCTTGCATTTTTTCGACGATATGCGCTGGAGTTGGTAAATCAGGATTCCCTTGGCCTAAATTTATGACATCATGCCCTTGGGCAACCTTTGCGCTTACTTGTTTCACTAAATTAGCGAAAAATTGCTTCGGTAATTGTTGGATTATTTGTGATGGTTCATAAATAGTCAAATTTTCCACCTTCTTCACATTCCATTCGCTATTTTAATCAAGGTAACTCTTTTGCTTTTCATTTCTAGTGAAACATGATATAACGATTGTTAAGAAATGTAAAGAGCAAAAATTTATTATTTTTATACTTTTTAAACATACTTGAAGAAAATATGAGGAGGACAGAAAGTGAACTATCGACTTGCTTTATTCCAAATGGATATCCAATTGGGAAAACCAGAAGAAAATATAAAAAAATTACAAGAAAGTCTCCCTGTAATCGTCGAACAAGGCTGTGATATATTGGTTTTACCAGAACTTTGGACAACAGGTTACGATCTTTCGAGATTGCGAAATATTGTTCAAGAAGAAGGTGCCGATGTCCGGCAAATGATTCAACAGTTAGCAAAAATATATGGTATTCATATCATTGCAGGTTCGATTCCTTTTAAAAAAGGGGAAACGATTTCAAACACGCTGCTTGTCGTCAATCGAGATGGGGAAGAAGTGAAGCATTATAGTAAACTACATCTCTTTCAACTGATGGACGAACATAAATTTTTAACGAGTGGAGATACAGACGGTCTGTTTTCTTTAGATGGGGAGACATTTGCTGGGGTCATTTGTTATGACATTCGCTTTCCTGAATGGATTCGAAAACATGTATTACTTGGAGCAAAAGCAATCTTTGTCGTAGCAGAGTGGCCTTTACCACGACTGGACCATTGGCGTACCTTACTTCAAGCACGAGCGATTGAAAACCAATGTTTTGTGATTGCTTGCAACCGGGCAGGCAATGATTCTGCTAATACGTTTGCTGGCCATTCCATGATCGTCAATCCGTGGGGAGAAGTGATTGTTGAAGCAAGCGAAATAGAACAATGCATCTATGGAACGATTGAACTAGATGATGTAGAACGCATTCGTCAAAAAATTCCGGTATTCCAAGACCGGCGTCCGGAATTTTATTAATTATAAGATCGGCTGACGTTTCTATTTGAAAGTCAGCCTTCTTCACTTATTCAAGTGTTGCCCACATTTCTTTTGGATTCAATTCATAAATACCATTTTCCCGATACATGTAATGATTAATGATGAACTCACGACGAATGGTCGCATAGTCTTCATGAAACCTCTTAATATACTCATTAATTTCTTTTTCCTCGTACTTTCTTCCTATTTCTAGTCCTCGAATGATGTGTTCAAACACGATTAATTTCTTCTTTCGCTGCGCTGGAATAGCCTTTAATTTCCCTTCTGGTGTAAAGAAATTTTGAATAACTTTTTGCTTTTCCAATTCAAGTGACGTCATATCTCTTTCCTCCTTTTGTTTGGCTAACTGGAGGAGCGCCATTCCGTGGTGCGACAGGACGGAACGGTTTAAATGGTAATAAATCGTGTTTTTATCTCTTCGTTGGAATACTAAATTCACTTCTTTGAGCTTTTGCAGATGATGCGTAATTGTTGGTGCCGTTAAACCTAATTTACCGGCAATCGCCTGACCATGTAGCGGACCATTGGCCAACAATGTAACAATTCGAATGCGTGTCGCGTCCCCGATTGCTTTAAAAAAAGCAATAGATTTACCTAGCTGCATAACACCCCTCCTATTTCGATATATATCTAATTTGACAAATATCTAATTAGATGATAATAAAAATTATTTTAATTGTAAATATTTTTCAGAAATGTTCAAGAAATAAAAAGAAAGAGGCTTACTTTAAAGCCCCTTCCAACTGTAACAATATTCGTTTTTTCTCCACTTCTTTTCCGGCGTAACCGGTTAAAGCACCATTTTTTCCAATAACTCGGTGACATGGAACGATAATCGGCAACCGATTTTTTCGATTTGCTTGGCCGACGGCTCGGACAGCTTTTTCATTTCCAATCATCTTGGCAATGTCCTTGTAACTTCGTGTTTCTCCATAAGGAATCGCTTGTAACGCTTCCCACACTTTTTGTTGAAAAGGGGTCCCTTCGAAATGTATGGGGAGCTGGAACTGTACAAGTTTTCCTTGAAAGTATAAATCTAATTGACAAATGGCTTCCTGAATGATTGAATGGGACGGTTCATATATCGCCTCTTCCAACAGTTCCTTCTCTTTACCAAAAGTAATATCAGTTACTTGATGGTCGTTGACAAAGATGTATAATTCCCCAATCGGACTTGTCATTGTTGCATAATATCGGCTCATACGAAAAACTCCTTACATTGTTCCTGAATACGGTAAATATATGTGGAACGTTGTGCCTTTTCCCACTTCGCTTTCGACTTCTACTTTTCCATTATGCTCTTTAATAATTTTATAACTAACCATTAACCCAAGACCAGTCCCTCGATCTTTCGTCGTATAAAAAGGTTCCCCTAATCGTTTGATTTTATCTTCTGGTATGCCGACACCTTCGTCTTTAATGGATACTTTTAAGTAACCGTTTTGGTCATCGTTAATTGTAATTGTAATCGTTCCACCTTTAGGCATTACTTCAATCGCATTTTTAATAATATTGATAAACACCTGCTTTAATTGATTCGGTTCACTATAGACTTGTGGTAAATTTTTTGGAAAAGAATATGAAAACTGAACATTGTGCATCATTGCTTGTGCATTTAATAGATCAATCGTATCTTTCATAATTTTCGTGACGTCGGCATGAACAAATTGAACCGCTTGAGGCTTCGCTAAAATTAAGAATTCTGTGATAATCGTTTCAATTCGCTTTAATTCTGAAGTAATCACATCAAAATACATCGAATGATCATCGTTCATCTTATTTTGAAGTAATTGAATAAACCCCTTTAAAGCCGTCATCGGATTTCGAATTTCGTGGGCAATACCGGCAGCAAGCTCTCCAACAACTGTTAACGTATCTGATTTTCTTAATTGCTCTTGCATTTCAAGTTTTTCGGTGACATCGCGAATAACCGTATAGTTTAAATTCAACATGACATTTTTTTTCGATGATATCTCTAAATGACGCGTCTCGTTTTTGGATAACTTAAACGATAATAACATATCCGCCTGGCCGTTTTTTTCTAGCTCCACTTGGTAATGCTCGAATTTTTTCTTTTGCTTCGTACTTTTCGATAACCATTCTTGCAAATTTTCCCCGATCAGTTGTTCTTTTTCTTTTTGAAAAATGCGACAAATTTCAGGGTTAACATCGACAATTTGGAACTGTTGGTCCCATAATATCATTCCATCATTTGAACCTTCAAATATTTTTCGAAACCTCGCTTCACTTTCTCGCAATTCTTGCTCCATTCGATAACGTTCACTAACGTTACGAAAAATCGTCATATTGTAGCCATCAACGGAATGCATTTTCGATGTAAATTCTAAATGTTTTCTTTGACCATTCGGCATTAAAAACAACAATTCATCACGAATAGCTCCCTTTTCGTAAAACTCTTTTTGGATGGCCGCGTATTGTTCATCTTTCTGTTCTACATAATCCCATAGTTTCTTTCCAATTAATTCGTCTAAAGGAGTTTCAAATATACGAGAGGCAGATTCATTTGCTTTAATGATGCTCCCATCATGGTCCCAAAACACAATTGCATCAATGGCTTCTTCAAATAGATCTTTAAACAATTCCTCACTTCTCTTCAATGTTAATTCAATTTGTCGCTTTTCCGTAATATCACGTAAAATGGCCATATGAAACTTGTTGTCAACAATCGGACTTGCCGAATATTCAAAAATGGACATCCCTTTGGAATGGATAACAGGAATTTCCCCCCATGATTTTTGACGTTTTTTTAATGCTAGTTTAACTTTATTTAACCGTTGATGAAATGGTCGTGGAATGTACTTTTCTAATTTTTGGTGAATCAGTTCTTCTTTTGGGACTCCAAATATACGGCAAAAAATCGGATTGGCATCGATAATTTTTCCATGATGATCGAAAATGAGAATCGCGTCAGCTGCCTGCTCAAACATTCCTGTAAACAAATTGCGATTCAATAGCCCGATTTCTTCTAATTGTTTATTAAAGGAAATATCGCGTATGAAAAATAAATAGATAGAAGGATTAAACTTCACCGCTTTAATTTTTACGTATTTAATCGTTCCGTCTTGGCCTACATATTGCGCTTCTGTCTCAGCTTTATGATTTAAACTAAGGGAATCTTTAAATTGGTGCTTGAAAACAATAGACGGAAATTGAAACAGTCGAAAAAAATTTTTTCCTTTCCAATTCGATTCTTCCAATTGGAATAATGTAGAAAATGTTCGATTTCCGGATTGAATAGAAAATTCTTCATTGGTGGATATAATTGCTTCAAAAGTTTCATCTATCATTAATTGAAAAAAGGCAAGTTCTTGTTCTTTAGAACAAACTCCTGTATTGTGCATCATACTATCGAAGAAAGAATGTTTAATCAAAACTTTCTCTCCTTTCATATCATACGAATTCTCCGTTTACTACTGGAATGATTTGTAGAACTAATGGAAACAAATGATAAATGGGAGATGATGTTTTCATCTAACTCTACTCATTTATATATTCAACTTGCTAGACACAGCATAGGAACTTTTCACATTTGGATAGATGAATGGAATAGGAAAGAGAAATCTAGTGAATTCATCCGAGGAAGTGGAATGAACTAGAAAAGAATGTTTTAACTACTGGTCCTATTCACTGCAAATAGAAGTACAAAAACCGTTTCACATACAATATTCGTAAAAAACCTTCAGATTCCTGCTGTATTTTTGGAAGAAAATCCTTGTCTGAAGTCATACATTGTACTTTTTCTTTCCGTTCGATACAATAAAATGATGGAATAACGCATGAATGAACTAAAGGAGATTATGTCGGTATGAAAGTGGTGCTTAGTACACTGAACGCAAAATATATTCATATGAACATTGCCATTCGCTATTTGAAAGCATATGCCCAACCAGATTACGAGATCGAAATTGCCGAGTATACGATTAAAGACCCAGCGATGAATGTTGTTTCCGATTTATTTTCTAAGTCTCCCGATTTGATTGGATTTAGTTGTTATATTTGGAATATCGAAGAGACAATCAAAGTTATTAAAATGTTAAAAAAAGTGAATCCAAACTTGATCATCGTCCTTGGTGGGCCTGAAGTTTCTTACGATGTTCCGGAATGGTTAGAAAGACTTCCGGAAGTTGATTTTATCGTCATTGGCGAAGGGGAAGCTACTTTTAAACAATTATTGGATGAACTTCATGGCGAAAGAAACTTTGAGCAAGTGCCAGGTCTCGCCTACAGGAAAAAGGGAAAACCGGTGATTCAACCGCAAACGAATAAACTCGACTTACGGCAAATGCCATCCCCGTTTCGATTTAAAGAAGACATTCCGCATTTATCTAAACGGGTGGTCTACATCGAAACGAGCCGTGGTTGCCCGTTTCGTTGCCAATTTTGTTTATCCTCAATCGAAGTAGGAGTCCGCTACTTTGACCGGGAAAAAATTAAAGAAGACTTACGTTATTTAATGAAAAACGGTGCGAAAACGATCAAATTTGTCGACCGAACCTTTAACATTAGCCGAAGCTATGCAATGGAAATGTTTCAATTTTTAATTGACGAACACGTCCCAGGAACCGTGTTTCAATTTGAGATTACGGCTGATATTATGCGCCCAGAGGTGATCGAGTTTTTAAACGAACATGCACCGCCTGGCCTATTCCGCTTTGAAATTGGTGTTCAATCGACGAACGACTTAACAAACGAACTGGTTATGCGCAAACAAAATTTTGAAAAGCTGGCTCGAACCGTTACGATGGTCAAAGAAGGTGGAAAAATTGCTCAACATCTTGACTTAATTGCCGGTCTTCCTGAAGAAGATTATGAATCGTTTAAGAAGACTTTTAACGATGTGTTTGCGCTTCGCCCGGAAGAACTGCAATTGGGCTTTTTAAAAATGCTTCGCGGGACAGGCCTACGTATTCGTGCGAACGAACACGATTATGTATATATGGACCACGCCCCGTATGAAATATTAAAAAATAATGTGTTAAGTTTTAAAGACATCATCCGGATTAAGCAAGTAGAAGATGTTCTTGAAAAGTATTGGAACGACCATCGGATGGATGAAACGATCGAATTTTTAGTATCAAAAGGTTTTGCTACACCGTTTGACTTTTTCCAACAGTTTGGTACGTATTGGGATGAACAAGGCTGGGCCCGAATTGGCCATCAACGGGAAGATTTATTTAAGCGTCTACATCAGTTCTTATCTGATAATCAATTTAACCAGCTAAATATTGTCGAAGGTTTAATGAAATACGATTATTTAGTTAACTCACGCTTCCGGCCTCGTAAGCCTTGGTGGGAAAAAACTTCTGCTTCTGACCAACGATCACAAGTGTATAAACAAATTGCCGAACACCCTGAACTACTCGGGGAAAAATTCGTTCAATTTGAACTGACAGAAAAAGATTTACACAAACATACGATTTTGGAAGAAATTCCGTTTGACTTAGCCCACTATTTAAATTCGAAAGAAATCATTCTAGAACCGTCCATCCTGCTTGTTTATTATGACCCATCAACCGGACAAGCCGAAGCGTTTACAAGTCAACATACCTATCTTTCCTTATAAAATAAAGGGAACTTCCAATAGTCGGAGGTTCCCTTTACCTTTTACTCTTTATTTTCAACATTTTTTTTCGTATCTTGTTTATTTTTCCTTTTTTCTTGTTGAAGAAACAGTTCATATTGTTTTACTGCATTTATATCCCCAAATTCAATTCCAAATTCTTCTCTACTTGATGTTGAGGACTTTCTATTCCTCATGTCCTGCCCTTCCCTTGTTCGAATTGCGATTCGCTCCTTTGGCTGGAGATTCACCAAGAGCAAATTCAGCAGAAAATTCTGTTTCCTGTAAATTTTTGTTTGGCGTTTTATTATGTTTTTCAGCTGCGTCAAACTGAGCTTTTCGCTTCGTCATATTCTCTACTCCTTTACTAATAAAATCATTTATAGTTTTTTCATTCACAGGCTCTTCATACGGAAAAAGCAGTCACTTCCTGAAACAGGAAATCACTGCTTCATATGTTATCCAATAATGATTCTTTCTTTTGGATAATGGTAATGAACTTTTTTCTCTTTCCCTCCGATCATGAACATGAAGGATAATATTCCTACTCTACCAATAAACATCAAAGTCATTATTACCCACTTACCTGTAGTGGAAAGGTCTTGAGTAATCCCCATTGATAATCCTGTTGTCCCGAAGGCTGAGGTTACTTCGAAAATGATAGCCACTAACGAATGATTCTCGGTAATCGATAAAATAATGACGGAAATGGCACATAAAATCATAGCTAGTAACGTAACAGCTAACGATTTTAAGATGTCGTTCTCATGAATTTCTCGCTTAAAAATTTTAATATGGCGATTGCCTCTTGCAAAGTGAAATAAAAATAGCAGATTAAGCGCAAACGTCGTTGTTCGGATTCCCCCTCCGACTGAACTTGGGGATGCCCCAATAAACATTAATCCACTCAGTAACAATTGAGTCGCCTCGGTTAGTTGATTCATATCCACTGTTGCTAAGCCACTGCTTTTCGTAGTCACAGATTGAAACAACGCATAAAAAAGTGCTTCATGCCATACTTTATCCGCAAAGAATGCCTTATATTCGAACAAATAAATAAGGACTGTCCCCAGTATAAATAAAACGAAGTAAATAAGGGTCGTTAGCTTTGTATACAGTGAAAAATGATATTTGCCATTTTTGTGACGATTCATTAAAAAGTCTTTTGTTTCAATTAACACAGGAAAGCCTATTGAACCTAAAATAATTAAAATAATCGTGACAAATTGGACAAAATAATCGTTCGCAAACGGAATTAACGATGCACCTGTAATATCAAACCCGGCATTCGTCGTGGCACTTACGGAGGCGAACAAACCATGCAAGAAGGCTTCTTTCCATGTTGAAAAATAATTCCTGAAATGAAGACCTAAAATGAGAGCTCCTATCAATTCAATCAAAATAATTATGTAAAAAATTTGTTGTAATAAATGAACGAGCCCTGATAATCGAATTTGGTTTTGATCGGTCATAATTAATCGACGTTCACGAAAGCCTATCCTCTTCCCTAACAAAAGCCAAAAAAGCGTACCGAGAGTCATTATTCCGACTCCACCAAATTGCAGGACAAACATTAAAATAAATACACCTGTTGTATTAAACGTATCAGCAACCGAAATGGTTGATAAGCCTGTGACGCTTACAGCACTAACTGCTGTAAATAATGCGTCTAAAAAAGTCCACTCCACTCTCTCTTTATGGGCAAACGGTAAACTAAGGAGACCCATGGATACAGTAATTGCTAACAAGTAATAGGATACGATAAGTTGTGCCGGTGTTAATTGTCTAAATCGTAAATGGAGACTTTTCCACATCTCTACTTCCCTTTCAATTGTATTCATTTCATTATCTTAATGAAAAAACGCCCACTTGAAAAGGGCTCAATTAAAATCATTATGAAACATGCGTGTCGAACGTAAAGCGATGTATCAAGGTAATGTATTTAATGATTGGTATCAAGAATAATGCGATAAAATTCCACAAAAAAGCCCATGACTACCAATTCAATTACACAATCAGCTGATTCCTAAAGTAGGATACGTAGGGACATTCTGAAACATTTCAAGCCAATTAAATATTCCGCTGGTATATCCTTTCATTCTCCTTTACGTCATTACGATTATGTTGACCAATTGATGAGGATTTTAACGCTTTGAACGATATGTTTTGGTTTCTTCACAAAGAATTACCAATCATGTGAACCGTATTTTTCCCCATACTACTAATAAGAGTGATACGATCATTCTTATATCAAGTAAAGGAGTGTCAATTAATGACAAGTCGAAATAAATTATTAGTTCCTGGTGTGGAACAATATTTAGATCAAGTGAAGTATGAAATTGCCCAAGAATTTGGTGTACAACTCGGCTCTGATACCGTATCAAGAGCGAACGGATCAGTCGGTGGGGAAATTACGAAACGATTAGTGAAGCAAGCTCAATCGCAACTTTCCGGTCAATACCCGCAACAATAAAAATAAAGCTGACAAAAGGGTTAATCTCCCTTCTTGTCAGCTGTTTCTATGTTTTCCTTTTGTTCTTTTTTGTCTTCTTGGCTTTCATTCTCTACTTTGTCATGCTTGCTTTTTACCTTTATCTTTTCATTCATCTCTTTTTTATCTAATCTTTGTAGCCTCTTCTGTTCTCTCTTCTCTTGTCTCTCTAGTCTCTTTTGTTCTCTTTTCTCTTGTCTCTCTAATCTCTTCTGCTCTCTTTTCTCTTGTCTCTCTAATCTCTTTTGTTCTCTTTTCTCTTGTCTATTTATTGTCTTTTGTTCTTTTTTTTCAATTTTTTCTTTCCAACGCTCTTCTTTTTGCTTCCAGTCGTTTTTCGGTGTATTGTTCTTTACTTCATGCTTTAGAGTAGGTTGAATTTCTTGCTGAATTTCTATTTGTTTCCCTTTTTCTTTATTTGGTTCTTTTAATTTTTCTTTCACAAATGAATTAGCACGATTAGAAGTAGGTAATTGAGTTTCTTTTTTTTCAACTACATATGTTGTAGGGCTTACCCCTTTTTGCACCGCTTCTTCACGTTCTTCTTTTGTAATTTGGACAATTTCAATCGGTGTTGTTGCATTTTGTTTGACTTGTTCTAATTTTTGATTTAAGTCGAGCAAAACATTTTCGTCTTTAGCAACAATAACCGATCCAACAATCACTTCTTGATTCGTCGTTAAAAATCCAAGTTCTTCGCTTTCTTCAATAATTTTTTTCGAAACTTCCAACACATCTTTATGTTTCCAATCATGAATGCGACTCAATACCGTCGAACCATCATTGTTATATGCGATTACATCAACAACTTCTAATGAGCCATTAAGTGCTAGTTCAATACTAGGATTTATGTCAATCGTTACATAAGCGTACACTTTTTGACTGGAAAAAGAGGAAAAGGCCATTACTGAAAACACGAGTACTAGGAGGGCTACAATCGGTGCCAATATTTGTACAGTAGGAAGTGAAAATCCCCATTTTTTCTCCTCATAGGGAGTAAACAAAACTTCCTTCCCAACAACATGATCAAATTCTCTCTTTCCTTTAACAAACTCCCCTGTAGGAGTTAAAACGACTATGTATTGATCTTTTAAATCTACGATGATTCCCTTTTTCATCCATCCATCCGCCCTTTTATATATTCCAATAAATACACATAATCACCCGATAAAATAAGTGCGATTGCGATAATATATTTCCTATTTCTTTCAATCGTTTTCCGACTGACGCTAACAAGTTGCTCTAATTCTTTAATTGGCAGACGTTGATGTTGAAACAAGTAATTTTTCAGATTTTCATGGGCCATTAATGTTTTTGCAACTTGAATCGCATTCATGCGGGCATCTTCATGTTTTGGTGAATTTTTTACTAAATCATCAAAAGTAAGCCCGAAACGGAGAAGATCTTGCTGGTATCGCAAAATTTCTTCCCTACGAATTTCAATTTCGCGATTTTTTTCGAATTCTTCGATCGATAATCGATCGACAAGTGTCGAAGGAGCTTGTTCATCTTGCACTTCTTTTCCGTTTATTTCTAAATGTAATGGCTGATGCTTCCCATGTTTTCGTAAATAGTCAATGACTTTTCGTTTCACAATAACTTCAGCGAAGCTTAATAGCGACGCACCTTTTGTATGCTCATACTTTTGAATGGCCTCATGGAAGGCGATGAGGCCGATGCTAAACTCATCATCACTTTCATTAATATATCGTTTACATACTTTTGAAACCGCTTTCTTTACAAAAGGTTTGTAATCTGAAAGCAATTGATTTAATAATTCATCATTTCCATTTTGAATTTCTACTGCTATTTCCTCTAGCGTTTTCTTTTTCTTTTTCTTTTTGAACAACAATAAACTTAGCATCAGCCTCACCTCACTTCCAAATGCCATTGTATCATGAATTCACAAAGGTTTGGCAATAAAGATAGCCGTATTTTTTTACGGCTATCTTTTGATGCTAAATATTTGTTGTTCTATTATTCACGCTCATCCTTTTGGTCGTCGTCATCATGTTCATCCTTTTCATGTTTTTCCCGTTTCTTTTCTTTCATTATTTCATGCTTTTCATGTTTTTTATGTTTTTCGTGCTTTTCGTGTTTTTCGTCATGTCGTTTTTCCTTCTCACGATGCTTTTCATTTACTTTCTCTATTACTTCTTCTTTTTTCTCTTTTACTTTCACTTTTACTTCTTCTTTCATTTTTGCTTTTCCAGTCTCTTTCTCCGCTTTCTTTTCTTTTTCAGTTGAGACGATTGCGTTGGTTGTTCCTTCTACTTGTTCAGTTACGTCCTTAGTCTCTACTTTTTCTTGAACTGTGTCAGTAGCTACCGTTTGTTCTTCAGTAGGATTATCAATAGCTGTTGGTGTTTCATTTACGTCAGATTGAACTTCTTTCACATCGATATCAATATCAATAATATACCCATATTTTTTATACATTTTTTGGTATGTTTTCAAAATATTTTTTTGTAAAGCTTCTTTTGCTTTTGGATTTTTCACTTTTTCCATTGCAAGGGTTAAAGCGATAATGTTGTTTCGCATCACTTGATCATATGTATCTTCTACCTCTTCAGCTGAAGATGCATCATCTGAATCTTCTTTCTCTTGAACCTCATCTATTGTAGTTGTATCATCTTCTGCCTCGTCTTCATTTTCTTCAACGGTGTCGTCTGTTGCTTCGGAATCAACATCTTCTTCTACATCTTCCTCGTTGACCATGCTTTCAGACTCTTTAAGTAAATCCATCGCAACTTGGAGTGATTCTAATGCCGCTTCTTCATTCCCTTCGCTCATTAACTTTTCAGCTTCAGCTAGCCGTTCAAAAGCAAATTTTGCGATTAATTCTGCTTCCTTCTCTTGATCAAACGTAAGAGCTAGTTGAATTTTTTCTAGAGCGATTTTAACAAAATAGAAGAAATCTCCTGGGACTAAATCTGGATTCGAAGTTTCTAATTGATCTTTTACGTCAGCCGCATCCTCCATCATTTTTGATATGTCAATCGTTTCAAAATTATCGAAGCTTTCATTTTGTTGACCATCATTCGCTAAAGTTGTTCCGTTTCCTTCTGCTTGTACAAGAACATTGGAAAAAGCAAATGTTCCCGCAACAACAAGAGCTAATGAAGATTTTTTCCATAACGATTTCATGATTTATACCACCTCAACATTAGATTTTGCGGCCGCATTCACTTATACGTTACGGAATAAACTATTTTGGTCTGGGGGTGTTATAAAAAATATTTTACAAGTTCGTTTTAATCCACCCTCAACCTTTATTTTCAGTAACGGTGCAATTCTCGAGGGGAACGAAAAGCTGTATTTTCGAACAAAATAAAAAGAGCCCTAAATCAGGCCCATTTTAGTATGATTTGCTTGTATTCATTTTTGTTTTAGAACGAAAATAGCCTCCAAATGCGATAATGGCTAGTACCGTCCAGAATATCATTTTCCATTCGAACGATTCTGGTACGTGTTCGTTAATAATGTGCAGTTGTGGATGAGATAAAGTAAGAACAGCAAGTTTTACTCCTACCCATCCGACGATAAGAAACGCGGACGTTTCGAGTCCAGGATATTTGTGCAGCAAATTGACAAATACATTAGCCGCAAATCGGATGATCACAAGACCGATAATCCCACCTAAAAACATGACTAAAAATTGTCCACCATCAATCCCACCGACGCTAAACCAACCAGTTGGTGTAAGTGTAACCGCCAAGGCAACGGCGGCAAGAATGGAATCAACAGCAAAGGCAATATCGGCTAATTCAACTTTCAACACTGTCATCCAAAATCCAGATTGGGATGAAGTTTTTTGTTCTGCATTTTTTCCGTTTTTACTCAGTAAATGTTTCATCGAGATAAACAAAAGATACACGGCACCAATTGCCTGCACTTGCCATGAGTTGACTAAAAACGAAATCAAGAACAAGGCGGCAAATCGGAAAACAAACGCACCAACTAATCCATAAAAAAGAGCTTTTTTCTGCTGCTCTTTTGGCAAATGTTTGACCATAACGGCCATTACGACAGCGTTGTCTGCAGCTAAAATTCCTTCTAAGCCAACAAGGACAAGTAAAACCCAACCATACTCCATCAACATCGTCACATCCATTTTTCCTTCCCCCAATAATGATTATTGAATTTTTGATGTACACGCATACTAGAACGTTTGTCCATGAAGGCAATATAAAAAGACCTTTGCCTTCATGGCAAAGGTCTTGCTAGACACACTGTAGTGCCAACAAAGCCGATGGGAAACTCCCATGAAATGACGACTTTGTTTTAGGTACAACTGTACCTAACGCTACTCCCCTTTGACGATCAACACGTCCTTATTAACCTATTTAAATTATACACAATGTATTCCAACTTATCAAGAGTTTTTGGTCATTTTTAACAAGGTTAGATAATCTTTTATAAAGCCAAGCCAATTTCTCTTTTCCCCGAAATAATGGCGGAAGAGAGATAAAAAGAGTTCATATTTCCCATTATACGGATACCATTGAATTTCCGAGGGTTTTGTCCCTTTATCAACCATTACTGATTTTGTATGACAAAACGTTAAAATACCGATAGTTCCATGATAACGACCGATACCGCTATGTTTCACCCCACCAAATGGTAAATGATGATTAGCAACCGAAACGATCACATCATTAATGACCACATTTCCAGCCACTAATTGCGAAGCGACACGTTTCGCTTTTTCTAAATCTTTTGACCAGACACTCGAGTTTAACCCATAATCCGATTGATTCGCTAATTGAATCGCTTCTTCTTCAGTTTCAAAAGGAATAATCGGTAAAATTGGACCAAAAGTTTCCTCATTCACAATATCCATATCCGTCGTTACATTACTTAATACCATTAACGGTAAAAACATCGTTCCATCCCATGTTTCTGGTGGTGTTCCTGTTTCTAAGGTAGCACCTTTTTGTAACGCATCTTCCACATGCCGTTTGACGATTTCGACTTGATGCAGATACGTCATCGCCCCAATGTCATCATTCGGTCCCGTTCCTCTCTTCAAGTTAGCGACTTCTTTTTTCAACATTTGGACGAATTGAGGAAGAATGGACTTATGAACAAATAGACGCTCCGTACTCATACATACTTGCCCGCTATTGGTAAATGCTCCCCAAACCGCCCCTTTCACTGCTCGTTCAAGCGGAGCATCTTCAAAGACGATCATTGGGTCTTTGCCTCCAAGTTCTAACGTTGTTGGTATTAAATGCTTTGCCGCAACTTGCTGAATGATTTTTCCGGTACGCACAGAGCCTGTAAAGAAAATATAATCCGGCTTTCCTTCAGTAAGAGCGGCGCCTACTTCTTTTCCTCCATGAACCACTTGAACGACACCATCTGGAAATCCAGCAATATGAAATAACCGTTCAATTTCCTTTCCAACGAGAGGAGTGACTTCTGATGGTTTTAACAAGACCGTATTTCCGCTTACAAGTGCACTTAGCATCGGGACCATCGATAAATTCATTGGGTAATTCCAAGGGGAAATGACCAAAACCACGCCCATCGGCATGTACTCAACATACGATTTTTTTCCCCATAACATGAGTGGCGTTTTCATTTTTTGTCGCTTTAAGACGTGTGGTGCTTCTTGTTCCAAATGTAAAATCGCATCAATCGTTGGCATCACATCAGCCGTAATGGCTTCCGTTAATGATTTTCCGGTATCTTTTGAAATCACTTGGGCAAGATGATCCATTTTTTCGGTCATTACGAGGCGTAACTTTCTAAAATAAGCTAACCGATCTTTTAAAGATAGTCGGCTCCAATCACTGAAAGCATTTCTCGCCTTTTCATAAATCGGATGAATTTCTTCCAATGGTGTTTCGACAACTTCAGAAATTTTCTCACCGGTAGCTGGTAAAATCGTTTCCATCAAGTTGGTTAACATATCGGTCTTCCTTTCATGATACATGAATATGAAGCTGTGGATTGTCATAGTTTTTTTGATAAAAGGCGACAAGAGCTGGGATAATCTCAGTAACGCTTGGGCATCTTATGGTAGTTGATTGTAAATCAGTCATCGCTTGCGTGCAGTCAAATAAGCCATTTCCAACAAAATAGTCGATAGCCTCTTTTTCTACTCGTAAATGTTTTCGAATTGCGGGTATGTGTAATACCCATTTCCCAACGAAAAGGGGAATTTTCCCGTATGGTCGTTTTCGAAGCAATTCTCTCATCAGTTGCCGATATAATTCGGAAACAGCAATTGGATTGGGATTTGTTAAATGATACGTTTTTCCGATCCCAATTGAATTTGTCCCTAGAAAATAAGCTGCATCGATTACATAATTGTAAGGAACAAGATTCGTTTCCGTTGTTTTAATACCAATTTGAGGAAGAACAGGCAAACGTCGAAGCGCAACTAACATATTTAAGACCATATACGGACCATCAAATTTTGCCGTTTCTCCCGTTTCCGAATGACCAACAACGATACTCGGACGAAAAATGGTGACCGGCAATTCGCTTTTTAACGGCTCGACAATACATTCAGCTTCAAATTTCGTTCTTTCATAATAATTACGAAAAGAGGGGGGAGTGATGAGCTCCGATTCGTAAATCGTCCCCTCTCTTGTACCAGCGACATAAGCCGTTGAGAAGTAGTTGTAACGTCTTATTTTTTTACATTTCCTTACTAATTCGTTGACATTTTCCGTTCCAGTTACATTCACTTTATATGCGATATCTTTCGGTACAGCTAAATCATAAATGGCAGCTAAATGCCAAACAACCTGTACTTCATTGACTAGCTTATCGTACACGTCCTCAGATAATCCTAATCGATTGAGCGAAATGTCTCCCTCTAGTAATATAAATTGACTGGCTGAAAGACTCAAATGCTCAACAATTTGTAAAATTTCTTTTTTGCCTTTGTCCATTAGATGTGGTTGACATAGCAAATACATTTGGACATTCGGTTGATGTTGGGCAATTTTTTTGATTAACCGAGCGCTCAAAAACCCTGGAAATCCTGTTAACAACACCGTCTCTCCCATCGATTTCCCCCTTCATCCAAACTTCCCATTACAATATATTTCCTTTAATTGCGCCTTAGTCATAGATGGGACTCAATTTTTTATGCTTTCTTCATACGTCTTGTTTCTTTATCAAAGAAACTATACACAATCGGGATGATAAATAATGTAAGGAACGTACTACTAATTAATCCACCAATGACGGTAATTCCCATTGGTTGGTTAATTTCTGTTCCTTCACCAATTCCTAATGCTAATGGAAGAAGCCCTAAAATCGTTGTTAAAGCTGTCATTAAAATAGGACGAGCTCGAACTTGAACAGCTTCGACAATAGCTTCTAAACTGTCCAGTCCAGCCGCTTTTCGCTGTTGAATGTAATCGACAATGACGATGGCATTGTTAACGACAATACCGGCTAACACAATCACCCCAATGATTGCCGAGATACTAACAGGTGTCCGGGTAACGGTTAACGCAATCGCCACACCAATAACCATTAATGGAACGGTAAACATGATGATAAATGGATACTTAAACGATTCAAATTGCGCGGACATAACTAAGTAAACTAGGACAATGGCTAATCCCATCGCTAACAACATGTCATCAATAGAACTTTCCAATAATTCACGATCCCCACCAAACGTAATCTCCGTTTCCGGTGATAAGTTCAATGCAGCAATTTTTTTATCAACTAGCCTAGAAATTTCGCCAAGGTTCGTCGTTGATTTATATTTCAACGTGAATTGCACAGCATCCTGCTGATTGATCCTCTGAATGTTCACAGGGCCTTTATCAATTTCAATGGAGGCAATTTCCTCTAACGGTACAAATTGACCAGATGAGGCTTTTAATTCGATTGCTTTCAAGGCTTCAACGTCTTTTGTAAAAGCATCATCATATTTCACGGAAATACCATGCACATTTCCTTCTTCGTCCACAATTTGTGTTGCTTGAACCCCACGGGTAATATTATTGACGGTTGTCGCCACTTGGGCTGGGACAAACCCATAGTTTAAAGCTTTTTCCCGATCAACCGTAATTTGTACTTCGTCTACTTTATTCATTACATCGGTTGTAATTTCATTTACGTCTTTTAAGTCCACTAACGCCTCATAAATTTTTTCAACCGATTCGTTCAACCGTTTTTTGTTTGTATCTTTCACGCTAAACGATAACGTTTGTGAGGCATTACCTGAGGTTGATTGCAAATTAAAGGAAAGCTCCGCGCTTGGATGTCCAGAAATCGCTGCTTTTTCCAATTGTTCTTTTACATCATCAACAAATTCAAATGTAGAACGTTCCCGCTCATCCAATGGCTTCATTTTCACATAAATTTCAGCAATATTATTTTGACTTGTTCCCCGGAATGATTCTTCTTGTGTGGAACCGATAAGGCTTACAAGTACGTCAATATCGGATTCCTTTTTTAATACGTTTTCGACTTCTTTCACCACTTGTTCTGTTTCCGAAAACGCTACACCATCCTCTAACGATACTCGTATATTGAAATAACCTTCATCGGTAGCCGGTAAAAATTGCATTCCAACCGTGGAAATTCCGTAACCCCCAGCAACTAATAACGAAAACGTAACGAACAGCACGACAAACCGATGTTGAAGTGCCCACCGTACAGAGCGTTCTAATTTTTTCAACGGCTTCGATCGTCTTCTCCGTGCTTCCTCGTTTCCTTTTAACGGTTTCAACCAACGGCTAGCAAGCATCGGAACTACAGTTAAGGCAACGACTAATGAAGCTAATAAACTAAAGGCAATCGTTAACGCAAACTCCGAAAACAGTTCACCAATTAATCCAGTGATAAAAGCTACAGGCAAAAACACAGCAACAGTTGTTAATGTGGAAGCCGTAATTGCACCGCCTACTTCTCTTGCACCATCTCGAGCCGCTACTTTTGGATCTTTCCCCATAGAAAGGTGTCGATAAATATTTTCAATAACGACAATCGCGTTATCAACGAGCATACCGATTCCTAAGGCGAGTCCACCAAGCGTCATGATGTTTAACGAAAATTTGGCGAAATACATAAGAACAAACGTGACAACCACTGAATACGGAATGGCGACTCCTATAATAATTGGACTTTTCACACTTCGTAAAAAGAAGAACAAAACAATCATCGAAAAAGCGCCACCTAAAATAAGCGCATTACCGATGTTTCCAATGGATTGCTCAATGTACTCTCCTTGGTCAAATAATAGGTCAGCTTTAATGGACTGAAAACGCTCCTCTTGTAACAGTTCATCCAATTTTTTCTGGAATTGTTTCGAAACCTCCGCTGTGTTTGCATCCGATTGTTGAAGAACATTTACTAACACAGACGGTTGCTGATTCGTACGAGTGATCGTTTCCTGTTCTTTCGATACCAACTCAACGTTCGCTACATCGTTTAACCGAATCGTTTCACCTGTGACAGGATTTTTTGTCACAATCAGATTTTCAACATCTTCAACGGTATGTAACAAACTAACGATACGTGTTGTTAGCTCTTTGTCTTGGGATAAAACCGTATTACCTGGTAAAGATATTTGATTCGCTTGAATAACATTGACAATATCACTTTGCGTTAATCCATATGTCTTTAATTGGTCTTGATCAATGAGGACCCGAATTTCTTCCGTGATTGTTCCAGACGTCGTTACACTCGCGACACCATCTACTTTGGAGAGTTCAACTGTTAATTTCTCCGCTAAATCTCTTAACGATGCCTCGTTCTTTTCTCCCCGTATGGATAATTGAATAATCGGAAATTGGGACGGATCAAATTTTAAAAAACGAGGTTTCACCTCATCTGGAAGAGGGGTTTGGTCCAACCGCTGCAACACTTCATTTTGAATATCATCAATCGATGTATCCCATGTAAACTCCATTAAAATAAAGTTCGACCCTTCTTGGGAAGTCGATTGGATATTTTTAATACCTGGTAATGTTGCTAAATTCGCTTCTAATGGTTTCGTCACTTTTTCCACAACTTCCGTCGGGCCTGCACCTGGGTAAGTAGCTACAACGACCCCTACCGGTGGACTAATATCAGGAATCAGTTTTAACGGTGTTTTCAATAAAGATACCGTCCCCAAAATTAAAATAAAAATCATTGTGACCATCGTAAAAACCGGTCGCCTAATGGAAAATTCACTTATCTTCAATTTATGTACTCCTTTCTAGCTTTGACCAATTAGTTTAATTGATGAACTACATAGTTTTACTATATAACACGGAATTTTTCTTAAGCAACTATTTCACTCCTTGTTTCGAAAAAGTTTATTTTTTCACCTTGAATGAATAAAAAAAGAGTCAAATCCGTTACGATTTGACTCCAATTGCTTTTTCTTTTACCGGTGTTGACAAGTAGGTAAGCGTCCAGCCAGTAAATCCAAAAAGGACAGTAATCAAAGGGGATAACAAGCAGAAAAACGCAAACGGGACGTATTCGAGAGTAGGTACCCCAAGGACCGATGCAATAAATACTCCGCATACCCCCCAAGGAACGAGTGGATTAATGACCGTACCTGCATCTTCTAGAACACGTGATAAGTTTTTATTGGCTAAGCCTAGTCGTTGGTAATGGGATTGGAACGCTTCACCGGTTAATAGGATGGACAAGTATTGTTCTCCAGCTAATAAATTGACCCCAATCCCTGATAAGACGGAAGCTAACACCACGGATTGGCGATTTTTTAACCATTGGTCAATTGCTTGAAGTATGGAAGGAACAATGCCCAATTTAAATAATAACCCTCCCATACTTAAAGCTAATAAGACAAGAGATATCGTAAACATCATGCTGTTAATTCCGCCCCGGGATAGTAAAGCATCGATCGCTTCATTTCCTGTTTCTGAAACGAATCCGCCGAACAATACCGAAAATAGCTGACTGATCGTTAAATGTTCATGATATATAAATGCAATAACAATGGCCGATAAACTACTTAGCGCTAACGTAAACAACGTCGGAACTTTAAAAATAGTCAATATGAACAATAAGATTAACGGAATTAGGCTATCCCAATGAACGAGTCCGCTGTCTAAGAGTGCCTGCTTCATCTCTTCCACTTTAGAAAAATTTGAAGAAATCTCTGACGGTGACATGAATACAAAAACAACGAGCGTAATAATTAATGCCGGAACTGTCGTCCAACTCATATTGCGAATATGCTCAAAAAGATCCACTTTGACAATTGATGCAGCCAGATTTGTCGTATCCGATAACGGAGACATTTTATCACCGAAAAAGGCACCCGATACAATCGCACCAGCTGTAATTGGTAACGATAAATCTAATGCGCTACTGATACCAATAAACGCCACACCAATCGTTGCCACTGTCGTTAATGAGCTACCAATACAAACGCCAACAATTGCGGTGAGGAGAAAAACAATCGCATAAAAATATTGCGGCACAATCAGTTCAAATCCTCCATACATAACTGTTGGAATCGTTCCACTTAACATCCAGCTACTGATAAGAATTCCGATAAAGAAAAAGATATAAATGGCTTGGATCCCTGATTTCGCCCCATCAACCATTCCGTCTTCTATATCTTTCAACGGTACGTTTCGAATGAATCCATATCCCATTAAAACGAGAATGGCTATCAAAATCGGAACTTGTGGAGCGGAAGAGAAGGAAAAAATACTGACAAAAATACTAAGTAATATCCAAAGAGACAACAGAATGGCTTCCCAAAGCTTCGGCGTATGAACTGGTTGAATACGAAACATGAAAGAATCCTCCTTTTTTTCGAAATAAAAAAGAGCCTCCTTCCCTTTAGGGACGAAGAAGCTCTCCGCGGTACCACCCTAATTGATGAATGTCGACATTCACCCACTCTTGCATTATCTGCCGTTACGAACAGTGTAATTCGTCCGAGTAGCTGCCTAGATTTTCACCAACCATCTAGTCTCTATGTGCTGCCCACTACACGACTACTTCTTCTGTTCAGCAAATCCATTATGAAACTTTTCCGCTTAAACGCTTTTAAACTTAAACGCTTTTAAGTGATAAAGTATGTACTTTTAATTTATCATAATTTTTTCATACGTCAAGTAGATTTAAAAAATAAAAAGGCTTTTCAGGAAGAAAGCCTTCTTTCATTAGACAATATTTTTCACAAACAGCCATTCATCTTGAATGACAATTCCATTATTAGCGACGAGAGGGATTGTCGGTTTCTTTTTTCGTGCTTCACTAACAGCATCTTTTATCACTTTCTCAAGACGGTACCCTCGTTTTTGATAAAACTCGATGGCGCGAATATTATCATTTGTTGTAATTAATTCCACTCGTTTTATTCCTTCTTTTTGTGCCATCTTTTCTAACGTTCTTAACAGCAATGAACCTATCCCTTGATTCTCAATAAGCGCGTCTAACGATACAATTTCCCAAGCATGCTTTCTTTTTTTGTACGTTAACAATCCTTGAAGTTGTCCTTCGTCATTGATGACCGCTAAAGAAGGTAAGTCAGGACAATAATATATTCCCGTTGAAACGATCATTTCACAGCCTCCCCAATGCTCTTGGAAAAAAGCTACCTTCGTTTCTTTAGGTAATTTCGTCACCACGTTCATCTCGTTCTCCTCCGCTGTAAGAAAAATCTATTTTATATATATAATAGAAGAAAAAGGTATTCTTTTTCCAGAATAAAAAGCCGTTCATTTCCTTTCTTGGAATTGAACGGCTTTTTTCTTTACATTTCTTTCGTCCACTGGTCGATGCGTAAGGCAAGAGCTTCTGCTTGTTCTTCATTCAAACGATTAGTTAATGAGTTGATAAGCTTATTAATAAGAGACTCACCAAATTCATCGTACGTAAATTGAATAGACCATTCGGCACTAGGAAATGCTACCATAAAGTATTCCTCTTTCTTATTTTCGTAAATAAATACTTTTTCTTCCTTGTTATCCATAAAAATTTTTCGGATTTTCATTACCTTGCTCCTTTCTAGTATTATCAAGGATTGACAGAGGTCATACCTCAGACGTAAGGTGTCATTGTTTGTAAAATTTGTCGAAAAAGCATTGTTAATTCCAGATTTGCATTGTAAAATAAAAAAACTGTGACGGCAAGGTTTAAATACATCATTTGGGGTGAAGACAAAAATGAACTATGTATGGGGACTTTTAGGAATTTTAGTTGTACTTGGGATTGCCTTTTTATTCTCAACGGCCAAGTCCAAAATTAAGTTACAAACAGTGCTTGGCGGTCTTGCGATTCAATTTGTATTCGCTTTCTTAGTATTAAAATGGGAAGCTGGAAAAAATGCATTGAACAAACTAACAATGGGGATTAACAACATCATTGGGTATGCCAACGAAGGGATTAACTTTTTATTTGGTGGTTTATTTGCTGAGGGTACAAACATCGGATTTATATTCGCGTTCAACGTTTTACCAGTTGTTATTTTCTTCTCAGCATTAATCTCTGTGTTATATTATATAGGTGTTATGCAGTTTTTTATTAAAATTATTGGTGGTTCCTTAGCAAAATTATTAGGAACACGTAAAGCAGAATCCATGTCTGCAGCTGCTAACATTTTCGTTGGACAAACAGAGGCACCGCTTGTAATTCGTCCATATTTAGCAAAAATGACACAATCCGAATTATTTGCCGTCATGACAGGTGGTTTAGCTTCTGTAGCCGGTTCTGTATTGATTGGATATTCTCTACTTGGTGTTCCATTAAAATATTTATTAGCCGCAAGCTTTATGGCGGCACCTGCTGGATTAGTCTTAGCAAAAATTTTCGTTCCAGAAACTGAAGAAAAAGAAGAGCCAAAAGAATTTGAAATGGAAGCGGATACGGAGTCTGCAAACGTCATTGATGCGGCTGCACGTGGGGCAAGCGTCGGTTTACAACTTGCACTTAACATCGGTGCAATGCTTTTAGCTTTCATTGCTCTTATTGCCCTTATTAACGGTTTACTTGGATGGGTTGGTGGCTGGTTCGGTTACGACCAATTATCCCTCGAAGTTATTTTAGGTTATGTATTCGCACCTATTGCCTTTGCGATCGGTGTTCCTTGGGATGAAGCAGTATTAGCCGGTAACTTTATTGGTCAAAAACTGATTTTAAATGAGTTTGTTGCTTATTCTGTCTTTGCACCAGAAATACCAAACCTTTCTGAGAAAACAGTTGCTATCGTAAGTTTTGCCCTATGTGGCTTTGCAAACATCTCTTCTTTAGGAATTTTACTTGGTGGTCTTGGAAACTTAGCGCCTAACCGCCGTGCCGACATTGCGAAATTAGGAGTACGTGCCGTAATTGCTGGTGCTTTAGCTTCTCTATTAAGCGCTGCGATTGCAGGTATGTTAATATAATAAAAAAACGCAGGGGACAAGCTACTCCTGCGTATTTTATTACATTTTGGTTGATAATAATGACTGTATCTGCCCCTCTATCTTCGCTGGGTTCGTTTGTGGTGCAAAACGATCTACGACATTTCCTTTGCGGTCCACTAAAAATTTCGTAAAGTTCCATTTAATTTCTGAGCTTAATAAACCTTTCTTCTCTTGCGTTAACCATTTGAACAATGGGTGAGCCTCTTTTCCTTTCACATTTACTTTCGCAAACATTGGGAACGATACTCCATAATTGACTTGACAAAACTCCATAATTTCATCATTTGTATCAAATTCTTGCTTCATAAATTGGTCGCATGGAAAACCTAAAACTTCAAAGCCTTGGTCTTTATATTTTTCATAAAGCTCTTGTAACTCTTTAAATTGTGGCGTAAATCCACATTTACTTGCCGTATTCACTATGAGTAACACTTTCCCTTTGTACCCCGATAAGGTCATTTGTTCTCCATTTGGTTTTTCAACTGTAAAATCATAAATCGTCGTCACCAGTTTCCACCTCATTTCTTATTTGGATTTAGCATACTTCGAACTTAATAGAAAATCAAAGATTATACACGAAAAAACAAAAAGAAATATGAATTTACTTATATAGTTTTTTCCGTTGTCACATAAATACTTTTCATTTTCGCAATTTCCTTGCCAGTTCTTTTAATCTTATTTATAAGTTTGCTATGATACCCTTATCCAGAGCCAACCTATAAAAACAAAAAAGTCCCTCATAGATGAAGGACTAAGCTTTATAAAAATCCACTAAGTGATTTGGCATATTCAAGCGGAGCAGTCACGATATTGAAATACGTTTGTTGATCTTGTATCGTTTCGGAAAGCATTTGATGTTCGTACAATGGGTCGATATCTAATAGCCATAAGTTTAAGTCTTCGTCTATCTTCATCGTGACACATAAGTCTGCGTACGTTCCATAACACTTCTCTATTAGTTGGCATACTGAATGACAAAGTGTAATTATTTCTTGTTCCTTTAAAAACACCTCTCGTTCGTTCAAGTGAAAGGCATTCCGTAAGATTTCCTGTCCCGTTAAAGAAAATTCTTCGGCACCCTTAAAATCGGAAACAATTGCTGAACAACGCCAATGCTTGGAACGATTTTTTTGTAAAAAAGCTCTCAATATATAAGAGTTCCCTTCTTCATTGATTGACGAAATAAGCGGTTGGATGAGAAATGGTTCCTCAGGTATTAACTTTGAAATAAGTACAGTGGCTTCATTTTTAGAATAGCTATATACTTTCCATTGATTTATCCATTGATATCTATTCTTAAGCTTTTTTACTTTATATTCCATACAATTGCTTCGTAAATGGATGGGTTTTAATACAACCGTTTCATGCATATTTAACATCTCATCTAACTTTTCCAAGGTCGTTAGTTGGTTCATAGAAAGTAAATGTGAAGAGATGGAGGTATAGGAGGATAGCCATTCCTCTAATTCACGATAATTCCATACATAAGAGTTCACTAGTTTTTCCCCATGTGAAGAGATAAGTTGTTCAACGACCGGTTCATCGAGACGAACTTTATTGATAAACACATCTGGTAGAGGAAATGTACTTAATTGAAAAGACGGCTGGTCACTCTTTTGATCCGGCTGATAAACATACCCTTTAACTGTTTGATTTGAAAAAGATATACTATCGGCCGCACAAATATAAAAGAGCCCACGAAGGTTCACATAGTTAACAACATAGTCTTTAAATTTTTGTATCGCATGAAGATCCATCTCTCGTTCTTCTCGAAATGCGATTAACCCAATAACGGGGCCCACATGTATGACCCGATTGGTCATGGTAACATCGTATGGAATATTTTCCGGAAAATCAAAAGGGACATGCATTTGATTGGACAAAGCGATGACATTTTTCGTTATCTCACTTGAAAGCTCGACTTCCACTTCTCGCCGCCACGAACCAATTTGCAAAATCATCCGCCGTGGAATCACATCCATATCAAAAAATACGGATTCATGGACGACGATTGCATTTTTTATTTGCATTGGAACCTTTGTAATATTTACGATCATGTTAACTCCTCCGGAAAGCCGGCTAAATTTTTTGCGTATAGAAGATTCATCCGCTTGATTTCATAAAAAAGGGGACGATTATGAATATCAAGAGCGAACAACGGACTCGGATTTAAATTATTCACCTCAAGAATCCACACCCTTTGATCATGATCAATGGCAATATCTATTCCTAAATTTCCACAGTGTACACCACATTTTTCGATACATTGGGCGGTTTTTTTTACGAGTTCTGAAATCTCCTTCCGCCAAGCAAACACTTCATTTGGTGAAAGGTTAAATATTTTTTGTAACGTTACTTCTCCTATTTCAGCCGTCCCTCCAGCTAAAATATTGGTGATAATGCTCCCTTTTTGCCCATATTTGGCCACCATGCACATATCGTTCCATTCACCTGCTTGATCTTTCACTAACACGATTCGAAAATCAATGTTCTTTCCATCAAAAGAAATTAAGTCAAGTGCTTCCTGTAAAATTACTTTTTTACCTTTAAACCGGTTGAGGAAATACTGGTCTAAATCATATACACTTTTAAATGTCATCGTATATGCCGTTCCGTCCTGAGAATATTCCAATTTCAAATTCTGTTCTCCAAGTTTGGTAACTTTATATATTCTCTCTCCCATACTTCCGTGAACAGGTTTCACAAATATTTGGTCATAACGGTTCAATGTGGCTTCTAAGTCTTTCGGTCGTTTGTACAGAACGGTATAAGGTAAAAAGGTCTTTACGTCATCGTATTGGGTTAACCATTGATACATCTCCCATTTATTGAATATATAACTGTTAAAAAAGCGTTGACCAAACACTCTTTGAAAATAGTTTCTCCATTTTTTATTTAAATAAATGGTTTTAAAGACACTCGCAGGATATGAATACACACCGCTTTCCCATTTTTTCGTGTCTGGATTATACAAATATCCTTCAATCGTGTGATCGTTCGTGTGAATCCCCTCTAGTGAAAAAGCAACAATCGCTCCTCCAATATGGTCGTAATCGTATAAGTAATTAGATAAGTATTGCACCGTTTCATCTAAACTGCTTTTTTTCGATGTTGTCAGAAGACCGAGATAAGGTCCAATGATTAGTTCATTTGCTACTCGGCGGAGTTCGTACGTTCCATTAATAGGAATCTGTAACCATTCAATTATATCAACAGATAACTTGACTTCATTTTCATTTATTTTCGAAGAGATGTTCAAGTTGATTTCTAATACTTGCATGCCAAAACGTAAAAACCATTTTTTTGAAATGGGAATGTGTTGTCGTCTAGCAGTAGTCGGATGGATCGTCAGTGCATTACGTGCCTGTAAGTCCGGAATAATTTTGTATGTTTGTTTCATTATTTTCCTCCCAGCCAAAACCGGCAATAGAAGCTGAATAAAGAATAGGTTCGTAACAAATTTGACGGTAAATTCTTTCATCTAACAATTGAAACCCTTTAAATGTCGGACGAACATTCGCTTCTATAAACCAAAAATGTTTTTGTTGATCCAACGCTAAATCGATACCGAATTCGGCAAAATGGCCGCCTGTTTCATCCATCATTTCACAAAAATGTTTCGTAATGAATTTAATTTCTTCTTCAACTTGAAAAGGGGCGATTTCCGAATCAAAAGCTAACGCAAGCGCTTCCCTTAAATGAAGGGCACTTCCCCCACTCGAAATGTTGGTAATCATTTTCCCCGGTCCGGCAAGCCGGCACTCAATTCCGCTGCAAACCCAATTTTTCCATCTGTTTTTTTGCATAACGACTCGTATATCCCACGGTCTTCCATTAATTTGCGCTAAAGGGATAAATGGCTGAATGATATAATCTTGATGTATATAGTTACCTTCAACTAAATATGATTGCAACTGAGAAATGGAAATATTTATTTCAGTAAAATTTCGATAATCTTGAATGGTTAACGTTCCATCATCATTTTTAGAGATGATGGAAATGCCTCGTCCCCTTGAAAGCTTATGTGGCTTTAAGATGACTTTTGTATATTTTGTAAGAAATGATACTAAATTTTCTGTAGTTAGGATGGCGGTTTCTGGTACATAAGAATGTAATTGTTCATTTTCTTTTAATAATTTATACATTTCCCATTTATCAAATCGCTTCTCATTAAAAACTTTCCAATTCGCTATATCGGCAACTTCCGTTACAAAATTATTTTTAGAGTTAAATCCTCTCCGATAAACAACGGATGGAAAAGGCAGTTTACCATATTCCCATTTTTGTTTGCTGTAATTATAAAACTGTCCATAAATACATTTCTCTTGCCAACTAATCGAGCAATGCCTAAATGCAATATATAGACCACCAACGTGTTCGTAAACTCCCATAGCATCTGTTAATTCTTTTAAACGGCGGTCATGATAATAGTAATGCTGATCGCCGAGGAGAAATCCGATTACAGGACCGATATGAATCATGTTATTTTTAGTGTACATTTGATAAGTAGCCGACTCTTGGAAAAGTAGTTGCTCAAACACTTGGGCGGAACATTTCAAGCGTAATGGTTGATGAAAGTGATTGCCTGAACTTTTTTCAGTTGAGGTGTACTCAGATACCTTAACCGAAAGCTCTCGTTGGCCAAACACTAGTTTTGTCTCCGTTGGCAACTGTTTGGCTATTTCATTTGGGAAATAGACCACATCACCAGAATATTCTGAATCTCTTTCTTTTAATTTCTCTAATTTTATCCATTTCATGTTTTAAGACCCTTTTCTTTGACAGATTGATCCCGTAAATATAACAGGTAGAAAAAAGCATGGTCCAATAGATTAGATTGTTCTCTATTTTCTAATTGATTGAAGGTAGACAATTCTTGATCAAACCCGGCAACATAAATGAGATAAGGAAAACCTTTTTCTTCAAGAAGAAAATCAAGCGTACAACTGCCTAAAAACGGAATATAAAAATCTAAATACTCCGCAATCTTTAATGTAAGATTGGTTAATGATTCTACTTGATGATTGGTCATATTTTGAACATTTTTTAACGAGGTGGAGATCAATTCTTGTTGTGAAAAGATTCCTTTTTTTACAACCATCAAGGGATTCGTCCATGTTCCTTCCGCCCCCTTTTGCAAATACATCCTTATTTCAAGTGGGGTTTTCTCTTTTTTCATACATGGAATCCCCTTTATTAAACGGAAATTTTTGTTATTGACCATTTTTAAAATATAAGTTTGAATGTCTTTACTTTCACAAACTTGTTCAAAATTGCCAATACAAATAATAAAATTGTTCTTCTTTGTTTTTTTAATGACTGCAGCTTTTGGAGAGACGTACGTCTTTTCAGGTAAGAGATATAAGGTATCATTAGCTTGTAACCATTCGGTTAATATAGTAGGATCTAAGGCTTCTGACGGTAGGAGAAATTGATGGGAACCTTCTAACGCTGTTAACATTTCAAAGATGATACCTTGGTCAAATCGATTAACCGGATTAATGACAGTGATGTTTTCCATTTTCCTTAACGTACGCATTTTACGAATATTTTCTTTTCTTGAAAAAAGGGCGAAGTTATAAATTAAAGGGGGAATGTCACATAGCCCTTCACGAATAGAGTTACCATCAAGAATCGTACCACGAATGTAATGATAATCTAGATTAATTCCATCGATTGAAAACAAGACGGTTTTTAATCCATGTTGATTGGAATATCGACTGAATTGTTCAAGCATGTGTTGATAAAGGTGATGCTGTTTTTTTGCATGATATAAAAAGCCCAATTGAACCGATTCTGTTTCCACAGTCTCACCCCTTCATAATTCCCTATAAGAGCATGGCATTTCAATTTTATTTTATGAATTTATTTCGTTTCAGTGTCTATCCAAATGAGTCATCCAAAATATTTTTGAAAAATAGCTTACAGATACACATCACTTTTACGTAAATCCGTTTAGCTATTGATGAGGATTGGGCATAATAATCGGCTTTTGGGGTGGGAGGACGTACCGCTTTGGAATGACTGGTCCCCGATCTTCGTGACCATCGATAACGATTCCTGGCGTCCATGACCCTTCAGGTAAAATTCGTTGAACATTATAAAAATTTCTACCATACCATCGTTTGAAGCCTGATATAATTCCGATAGCAGTTGGAGTTCCTCTTGCTGTACAAATAACAGAAGGCCTTCCTTCTAACTCGCCCATGTAAATCCCTACATGCCCAATATAAACGGTTTGATTGCTCCGCTCTTTCCACCAAGTAAAAATATCTCCCGGACGAAGATGTTCCACCCCTTCCAAGTGCCAATATTCATCAACAATCTTTTGATAAACACCGTCAACACGTTTCCCTATATCGACATACTTTTTCGCAACACCAGTCAAGTCAAATCCAAAATCGCCATAGACTAATTTGATAAACCCTGAACAATCGAGGACTCCATCAGAGTGATAAGAATTATATCCGTGTCCATATACCGTATAGCCATGCTCCATATACCATATCGCGCGTTCAACGATTTGGTCCGCTAAACTCCCTTTTATATGTTGATATCGATCACGATACTGCTTCACTTTTTTTAATTCATTATTTTTATAATCGTTATAATTCGCTTTATATTTTGCAATCGCTTCTTCTGTTGTCAAAGAGATATAAGATACCACGATTCCACCCTCTTACATTACGATTCAATAAAAAATGGATGTTCTGTCTCATTCAAACATTTTTGAATTCTCTCTTTATACGTTTTCCATTTCACCATTTGTAGGGCATCCTCGATGGAGAAAAATCCAGCATCTAACGCATCATCCCCACATGTGACCTTTCCTCTAATGGGAGTTCCAAGAAAAAGAACAGTACAGCGACTATTTTTAATATCTTGTATAACGCCACATAATTTGATAATATGAATCTCTATTCCGGCCTCTTCTTTCACTTCTCTAATGGCCGCCTCCTGAATGGATTCACCATTTTCTACATACCCACCAGGGAATTCCCATCCCCTTTTCCAATTTTTTACTAATAAAATCTCATTGTGCTCATTAAATACAGCGACAGAGGCTGCTAACCGATGTTTAGGAAATGCCATGATTCTTCTTCCTTTCAGGACAAAATCCAATCGAAAAGAGATATTGCTCTAATAGCTGAACAAATTGTTCCATATCTTTATTTGTGATGTCCCCAATATTGGCCACCCGAAACGTTGGAAGATCATGAAGTTTTCCAGGATAAATGGTTATTCCATGTTGTTGAAAAAACTGATGCATTTCACCAAAACAATAGCTAGGAATGGTTGGTTCCACTATGGCCGTAATAATACGGGAGTGATGTTCTTTATTTACCAAGTGGGTTAATCCTAAACGAGTAATACCATTAATCAGAACTTCCCAGATTTGAGAATATCTCGCATACCGATTTTCAATTCCTTCAAGGCGAGTCTCTATGATGGCTTGTTTTAACGCATAAAGTGTTTGAACGGGAGGAGTAAATCGCATCTGTTTCGTTTCCTGGAAGTATTGATACTGTGAATACAAATGGAGATAAAAATTACGGGGACGAAGCTGTTTCGTCGCTTCTAAATGGTCTTTTCTCGCAATCACAAATCCAACACCAGCCATGCCTTGAAGATTTTTATTGGAACTAGCGGCAAGATAACTTATATTCATTGCTTCCATATCAAGAGGAATAGCCGCATATGAGCTCATTGCATCCACAATCATATGAATACCATATGTTTGACAAAGGCGTCCGAGCGAAGCAATATCATTTAACAGTCCTGTGGTTGTTTCGTGATGAACAACGGCAAGATGAGTAATCTTTCCGTTAGACTGATGAATGATCTTTTCGATGGATGGAAGGTGTAAAGGTTGATCAGGCCTACTTTCGAATTCCACAAAATTCAGGCCATATGCATCGGCGATTTGGCACATTCGTTTTCCGTAGGCACCGTTATTAATAATCAAGACAGTTCCATCGCCGATTACGGAACTTAAAATAGATTCGACAACAGCTGTTCCAGAGCCTCCAAACAGGACGGTGGTATATTGATCAGTGGATGCAACGAAATTGGTTAATTCATCTGAAATAAATTGCATCACATAGCCGAATTCTTCTTCTCGCGGACAAATATCAGGAACAACTTGTGCATATTTGACAGTATCTGTCGTAGTGGCTGGTCCCGGATTTAGTAGAATTTTTCTTTGAACAGGCGGTTTCTCCCTTTCTTGATGTTTGATGTACGGATAAATGTCACGTTTTGCTTGTAATAAATGTTCTTCGTTATCAATTTCACACCAAGCTAATGGATGGATTTTGTAGACGTAAAGTGGAACTTGAGAAGAAATACCTACAAGGGCAGCTTCATAATCGAGCATCAATTGTTCCTGAAAATGTTTTTCCGCATATTCGCATATCGCATGGAATGTAGAATGGGATAGTTTCGATATTCCTACTAACGCGACGCTAGGGTTAACTAGCTCCTCTTTGTTTTTGGACATCTTTTTTAAGAAGCATTGTTCATCGGTTTCGATAAAAACCTCGTCATTCGCCCCGGTTAACCTGCTGGCCAAAATGACATCGGCACAACGATGGTTGATTAGTAGTTTAATTGCCTTTTTTTCATAGACTAAGTCACTTTCTAATAGAAGAAAGTCTTGACTAACCCGTTCTTTTAAACAATAAAGGGTGTATAAACTCCCGGTCGTTTCATACTTGTCGTTGCGAACGCAAGTAATTTGGGGATATTGTTTAGCTAGTTCTTCGTAAGCCTCAGCTAAATAACCTGTTCCAATAACAATCTCTTCAATACCTGCCTCCAATAATTTCTGGATTGATTCTTCAATAATCGGTTTATCACCGAGTTGTAAAAATCCCTTCGGCTGATGTTTCGTTCGTTCGCCCAGTCGACTACCCATCCCAGCGGCTAAAATAACGGCTGTTTTAACCATTTAAAAACACCTTCAATCGCTCTTTCACTTGATGTGGCTTTAATGTTGGACGAGCAAGATTTTTCTTTGAGCCAGGTGCTATTTTCATATAAAGAAATGTTAAGCCTTTATGTTTCTTCCAATCATTTATTTGATCAGTTAATTCTTGTAGGTTGTGAATGTAAATCGCTTTTGTATAACCGCAAGATGCTGCCACTTCAACAAAATCAACGTTGTGAGAAACTGTGCTTTGTCCTCCAGTTGAATCGTGTGCATTATTGTCCAATAAAATATGCAACATATTTTTCGGTGCATAATACCCATTTGTCGCTAAACTACCCATCCGCATCAACAACGCCCCGTCACCTTCAATGACGAACACATCTTTATCTTTCTTTGTTCGTGCCATTCCTAGACCAAGCGAACTCACACAGCCCATCGAACCAACCATATATAAATTATTCGGGGCATCTTCCACTTCAAACAGTTCCCTGCCTGTTTTACCTGTTGTTGCTAATTGGACGGTTTGCTCGTCTTTCAATGAATTAATATGCTGTAAAACTTCCCATCGTGTCGGCAGTTGATCTTCTCTTGATCGATTTACCTTTTTTACGTTGACATTTGTCCTTTGTTTTTCAATTTTAAGTGATTCCGTTGCAAACGTTCCTTTTTTCACAACAAAAAAGAATGGCTGCTGATGTTCAATACAAGTTTTCGCACGCTGTAATTGCTGTTTTGCTTCGTCCAAGTTTGATGATAAGTAATCCCACTTGATTTCCATCAGCTCTAACATTTGTGTAGTGATACGCCCCATCAATTCATGTTGGGGTTCATCTGAAAGTCCCGGTTCCCCTCTTAAACTAACAAATCCAAGCACCGGGATTTGAAACGGATAATTTAAAGAAACAAGAGGAGAAACAGCGTTCGTTAACCCGGAATTTTGCATTAATACAACTGATTTTTCTCCAGCTAATGTCGCACCAGATGCAATAGCCACCGCTTCCCCTTCATTCGTTGCTGCTACATAGTCACATTCGTTCATCGCATAGTTGATTAAATGTTTAAGAAACGAACAAGGAACCCCACTAAAAAATGTGAAACCTAACTTTTTTAATTCTTCACCAAACAGTTTTGTGTCAATCAAATAACTCACCTGCTTTTTGTAAATCACGAATTGTATCAATATCTAACCAAGAACCTTTGATATATTTCACGGCAATTTTGTGTGAAGAGCTAATGTAATGAAACAGATCGGCCATGGTCAGTTGGTGGAAATCTTCTCTTTCTGCCAAATGTTCAAGTGCTTTTTTTACAATGAGCGCCCCTTTTTTCGATACTTTCCATAACCCGATAAATTCCCCGTGGATGTCTTCTTCTTGTAGATTGTTAGACATATGGAGAAATTGAACGGTACTAGAGTATAACTTTTTAGAATAGGGAATGTTCGTGGTAACAAAATCTTTATCTTTACTGATGGTTTCGACGTCAGCATCGACGATGAGGGTGATATCGTTTAGGTCATTGAGAAGATCGTTGAGGATGTAATTTTTAAAAATAATATCTCCGTAGCTGATGATGGTATTTTCCTGTAATTGTTCTTTTGCTAGATATAATGAATACAGTTCTTTTGTTTCGGCGTATAAATCATTGTCAATAACTGAGAAATTGGCAGATGACACTTTATCTTTTGCGTATCCTCTCACTACGCAAATGTCTTTAATCCCTACTTTATGAAATTCATCGATTTGTGTAGTTAAAATCGATTTTCCACCGACTTTCAAAAGCGTTTTCGGAATCTCTTTGGTAAGCTCATCCATGTCTCCACGGCTAGCAGCTAAAATAATGGCATTTACTTTTTTTCTTGGGACCGGGAGATACTTCTTTTCTGCTTGTTGTAATTCATCTGCTCCTTGAAGTCGAAACACTTCATCGACCGGTACAACCGCTGATTCAACGGCGACTAGACTTTGATCTTGATAAATTTGACGGGTCGTTTGTTGCATTGCCGTAATCGCTGCGCGCAAATTATGATTGGCCCAAATCGCCACATTTACACCTAAATCTTTAAAAACTTGGGTCGGAACAGAATAATATTTCGTCGGGACAATGACGACCGGAAGCCTGCCGCTCCATTCTTTCATAAATGCCTCTATCTCTGAATGGTCACTTTTTTTACTATGAATTAATACCGCATCCGCTCCTGCTTGACGATACGCCTCCGCACGACGAAGAGCTTCCTGAAGTCCCCAGCCAGCAATAAACGCTTCTACTCTGGCGACCACCACAAATTCATCGTCTGCCTGACTATCTTTCATCGCTTTAATTTTTCCACAAAACTCTTCTACATCCGCTAAAGGCTGTGCCTCCCCGCTAATAAATGAATTCGTTTTTGGAAAGAGCTTATCTTCAATACATACACCGGCGATCTGTCTAGATTCTAATTTTTTTACAAGGCGTCGTGCGTTATTAAAGTTTCCATATCCCGTATCCCCATCTAATAATATAGGAATGCATGTGGCATCACTCATAAACTCTAACACATCTAACACTTGTGTCCATGACGCTTCATTGTTATCTCGTACGCCCAAAGACGCTGAGATGGATAATCCACTGGCCCAAATTCCTTTAAATCCAGCTTCTTCAACAATTTTTGCTGATATACCATTATGGGCTTCCATTAAAAAATCTAATGAACTTGAATTAATTATATGTCGTAACTGAGCTGTCTTTTTCATGTTGCCTTCCTTTCTATTCAAATATTTTTTATAAGTAGATAAAAAGACTATCGTATAATGGCCCGCTTAAACTGTTTAAAAGTGTCTTCTACCATCACACGATGAGGTAATTTTAAAAGAATCACTGCATCTGAATGGAGAAAGGATTTTACTGTTTCATAGACGTCCTTACCGTCCATACAAAAATGCACATTGTTGGTGTTCATTCCATGTTGCATTGCTACCCGACCAATTTCCTTTGCTTCATCTCCAACGATGATTAAGTGGTCTACGTTCGTGTTTACCACTTTCTCCCCCATTCGTGCATATTGTTCCATCGCATACTTTTGGTTTCCTAACTGTGGCATATACCCTAAAATGGCGATTTTTATTTTTGTACCGGATATGTCTTTAAGTACTTCAAGTGCTTCGGCCATCGATAATGGTGTTACGTTCCAAGTATCGTCAATAATGGTTACCCCACCAACCCCTTTTTGGATTTCTAAATGTTCCTTCATGTGTTCAAATGTAGCTAATCGTTCACAACATTCAGCAATTTCTATTCCTGCACTGGATGCAGCAGCAATCGAAGCTAAGGCATTGTACACATTCGATTTTCCATAACCAGGCACCAACACTTCATACTCGTTTCCTTGGTGCGTAAGGGTAAACTTCATGCCTTTATCTGTGTAACGGACATGATTGGCTTTAAAATGACATCCTTCACTCATACCAAAATAAATGACATGGTTAAAATCACTTATATCTACTACTTTTTTGATGTTCGGGTCATCGCCATTTAAAATGATGATCCCCGTCTTTTTATCAAGTCCTGTGAGAATTTCTGCTTTCGCTTTCATATAGGCTTCAGGGGTTTTGCAATCCTTTAAGTGGTACACATCAATATTTAACAAAACACGAATCGGCGGCTGGAAATATTGAATTGTATTGGCTAAATATCCTGGCGATGCTACCGGCATTTCAAACACGGCTGCTTCCGTTTGGTCATCAATCCCCAGCAAATACTTTAAATTAAGGGACCTTTGATTATTACTTAGATAGGTAGAGTGGACGTGATAATACTTTCTTAAAATATGTTTGACCATCTGTTTCGTCGTTGTTTTTCCACACGTACCGGTGATACCAATGATCGGAATATCGAACAAGTTTCGATAGTAAGTTACAAATTTCCAGTATGCATCCTCTATATGGTCCACTTGAATCAAAATACAATGGTTTTTTACTTTTCTAAAAGCATCTGGTTCGTCGGTAACTACCGTAACCGGTTGATACTTTTTAAACAATTGTTTATCGATTTTCATATCGTTGTAACGGTAGAATAACAAGGTATGGTCCTTTATTTTTTTCGGACGATACGTAACATGTTTGATGAGTGGAATTCCTGATCCATGTGTCACATTTCCGTCAATGACGTTCACAATTTCTTGGAGATATAATGGTTTCATAGAATCCCCCCTTTCATGACTCGATGATCGTACTTTTTAATTGTTTAAAAGAGTCTTGAACCATAACTCGATGAGGAATTTTTAACAAGACGATTGTTTCATTATTTAATAAAGGTTCTAATATATCCAAAATGTCTGTTCCATCCTCCGCAAAATATACATTGGTTGGATTCATGCCACATTTAAGAGCTTCCTTCGCAATTTCCTTCGCTTCTTCTCCAACAACAATCAAATAATCTACATTCGATTCCATTACTTTTCTTCCAATTCGTTCATACTCATTTTTTGCGTATTCCCCTTCTCCTAACTGTGGCATATACCCTAATAAAGCGATTTTCTTTTTTGTATCAGCTACCTCTTTTACCACTTGTAGCGCTGTTTCCATCGATAGTGGAGTGACGTTCCATGTATCATCGATGATGGTACTCCCATTGATTCCCTCTCGAAATTCCAAATGTTCCATGACTGGTTGGAAGGATGCAAGTCGTTCACACGCTTCCTTGATTTCCACTCCTGCACTACATGTGGCCGCAATAGAAGCGAGCGCATTGTATACATTATGCTTGCCGTATCCAGGGACATACACTGAATACGACTGATGTTGATGATGCAACGTAAATTTCATCCCTTTTTTCTCATAAGACACATCAGTCGCTTGAAAATGACAACCATCCCTCATGCCGAAATAAACAATGTTATTTTGGATATGGCTGACATCAATTTGACGAATGTTCTCATCATCTGCATTTAAAATCAACGTATTGTAATTTGGATCGAAATCATGCAGTAATTCTGCTTTTGCTTTTAAATAACGTTCAGGTGTTTCACATCCAACTAAATGATAGACATCAATATTTAACAAGACGCGAATTTGAGGTCGAAAATATTGAAGATAAAATAAAATATCTCCTGGCCGGTCGACCCCCATTTCAATAACTGCCGCCCCCGTATCCTCATCGATTCCTAATAAATAGCGATGATTTCTATGGCCACCATTAAAGCTCTTATAAGTAGATTGCACTTTATATCTTTTTTTAAGGATGTAGGTAATCATTTCCTTTGTCGTCGTTTTCCCGCATGTCCCCGTGATTCCAATAATCGGAATATCAAAAAGATTCCGATAATAATCAATAAAATTCCAGTACGTTTCGTCGATATTATCTACTTGGACCACCATTACTTTTTCTCCTAGATGGGTAAAATGATGCGGTTTTTCCGTCATGACCACCACTTCGTTATACTTTTTAAAGAGCTTGGAATCAACTTTCCTTTTTGTATATAAATCAATGAGCAATGTATGATGACCAATTTTATATCGCTTTGTCACCACATTCTTAATGATCGGATTTCCTTTCCCTTGGACGCATACTCCCCCAGTTTGTGCCACTATCTCGTTCAAAGTAAGCCATTTCACATCGATTCCCCCGCTTCCCCTTCTAGGTATAAGTTATTGTATACATCTAATTTGGTTGCTGTTATAGATGGACGACCAATTTTTTTCAGGAAATGATGTGTCAGTCTCACTTGAAGATTTTTTATTAATAGTCATCAATGATTGAAATGGTCATAATACCAAAAATACATAAGATTAAGTCCACCGTGAATACTATTTAGGGGCGTTTTGCGGCCTAACGCATGACGGCTAACCGATGATTGGCACATACGAAGAGTTCCCAAACTGTTATTTCTTATATGCCTATGGAGATAACGGGCTTGTTTTTAGTATGGCGTGGCCTAAATATTGCGGGACGTCATGACAAAAGGAACACATCCAGCATTCAACTTGTATCTGCGCATTTCAAGCGTAACATTAAGAAGTATCAAGCATAAGAGTGTTGATATTTCTAATTATTGGAAATTTCCCGATTTCAGGGTAGAAAGTGTACGGAGCATACCGAACGAGCTTATATTTTCATGAAACGTTCTTGGATATGGTAAACTATATTTCACAATAAGCTGAAGGGGGAAAAACAATGGCGCATCAATTAGCAACGTTTGCCGGAGGATGCTTTTGGTGTATGGTCGAACCTTTTGAGGAAAAACCAGGAATTATTTCCGTCATTTCCGGATATTCCGGTGGATGGAAAGAAAATCCGACGTATAAAGAAGTATGTAGCGGTACAACCGGCCATTACGAAGTTGTACAAATTACGTATGACCCAGAATTAATTAGCTATGAAACGTTATTAGACATTTATTGGAAAAGTATTGACCCAACCGATGAAGGAGGCCAATTTAACGACCGTGGCCAATCCTATCAAACCGCTATATTTTATCATACGGAAGAACAACGTATAGCTGCTGAAAAATCAAAGAAGCATCTTGAAGAACACGGCCCGTTTAATAAACCAATTGTCACGAAAATATTACCGGCAAAACCATTCTATCCAGCGGAAGAATATCATCAAAACTTTCATAAGAAAAACCCATTTCGTTATGCTCTTTACAAAAAAGGTTCGGGCCGCGAAGACTATTTAAAAAAACATTGGGAAGATCAAAAGAAAAAAGAAGAATTAAAAAAGAAATTAACACCGATGCAATACGAAGTCACCCAAAATAATGGAACGGAACCACCATTCCAAAACGAATATTGGGACCATTTTGAAGAAGGCATTTACGTCGATGTCGTCACTGGGTACCCGCTCTTTAGCTCCAAAGATAAGTTTGACTCTGGTTGTGGTTGGCCGAGCTTCTCGAAACCAATTCTTAAAGGGGCGATAGATGAAAAAATTGACTTAAGCCACGGAATGGTACGCACGGAAGTCCGAAGTAAAGATTCTGACAGCCATCTTGGTCACGTCTTCAATGACGGTCCAAAAGAACTTGGTGGACTCCGTTACTGCATTAATTCCGCCGCCCTTCGTTTTATCCCAAAAGAGAAGATGGAAGAAGAAGGATATGGAGATTATTTAATTTTGTTTAAGTAATAAAAATGGGAAGTCTCAAGCAGTATTGAGACTTCCCATTTGCCTTACCCTTTCTTAATCCAAAACTTCAATACCCCATTGTCTTCTTCATGTTTTAATAATTCATGACCAGTTGATTGTGCCCAGGCGGTTAAATCGTTCTTCGCACCATGATCCGTTGTGTGAACTTCAAGCACTTCCCCTGATTTTAGTTCATCCATCGCTTTTTTCGTTCTAACAATTGGTATCGGACAAGCTAACCCTTTCGCATCTACTACTTTTGTTTCTTCCATCTTAATAACCTCCATTTATTCGTTTTATTGAACCGCACAGCGATTCGGCCAATTTCCATTTCACGTTGCTTATCTTCGTCTGGATTCAATTTTTCCATGTTCGTTTGTGGTAGAAATTAGATTGAGGTGGTAAATTTTCCGTTACGGTCTTTCTAAATCCTTGTTCATCAAGAATAGTGAGTCCGTGATTTTTTTTAGAAATCACGAGCTAACTCCCATTCCCCCCTAACGTATAATTAGTTGTAAAAAATTTTTAATCGTTATTTAACGATTGATTCCACTTGTCATTCCTGTCCATTGGCTCATACCTGGAACGACATTGTACACTTTTGTAAATCCATGCTCTGTTAACTTTTGAGCGGCTAAATCGCTACGGTTCCCAGTCCGACAAACTATATAAATTTCATCATCTTTGTTTAATTCATGTACACGCTGCTCTAATTCACCCAAAGGAATGGAAATTGCGTTTGGAATATGTGTAAAAGCATACTCAGCAGCCTCTCGAACATCGAGAACAACGATTGTTTCGTTCGCTTCCAGTTTCTTTTCCAGTTCCTCATTAGTAATCACGTTTGGGTACTTTCTTTCGATCGTTTCTTCATTGGAAGACTTTCTTAAAAAATGTTTTAACACCTCTCCATCTTCCACCGTTCCTAAATATTGATGACCAGTACTTTCTGCCCATGCTTTTATATCTACTTTGGATCCTTTATCAGTTGCTTGAACTTCCAACACTTGACCTGCCTCTAATTCATTTATCGCTTTTTTTGTTTTTACAATCGGCATGGGACATGCTAAACCTTTCGCATCGACCGTTACATTGGCTTTTAAGTTTTTCATTAAATTATACCTCCTAACAACTTTACCTTATAGGGTATTTATCACCTTAAAAATTTTTTCCATTAGATAAATAAGTTGACTTGACCTTCTTCTGCATCAGCTAAGTAGGCCGCTACCCCTGCATATTCAATGCCATCTAACAGTTCCTCTTTTTTTAAACCAAGTAAATCCATCGTCATGGTGCAAGCGACTAGCTTAACCCCTTGTTCTTGGGCCAATTCGATTAATTGTGGTAATGGCATCGCATTATGTTTTTTCATAATACTTTTAATCATTTTCGGACCAAATCCTGCAAAGTTCATTTTGGATAGACCCATTTGATTGGCCCCTCTTGGCATAAGTTTAGCAAACATTTTTTCGATAAATCCTTTCTTAACTGATACAGCTTCGTCTTTCCGTAACGCGTTAAGTCCCCAAAACGTATGGAAAATCGTAACATCATGATCATACGCCGCTGCTCCATTAGCGATAATATAAGCTGCCATCGCTTTATCGTAATCACCACTAAATAAAATAATGTTTGTTTTTTTCTTTTCTGACATTGTTTAATCCCTCCTTAATTACCTATATAGGTATATAATTGTTTTAAAAAAAATATTCTAAATGAATGGATTGATTTTTATAATTACCCCTATGGGTATATTACAGAAATAAAACAATAGTGTCAACTCATTTTTTCCCTAAATTTGAGATAAAAATGAAACATATTATTCAACTTGTCGTCTATACCATTAAAAAGGAGTAAGGGAAGTATAAAAATGAAATTATTTTCAACATTTATTTTCTCTATATTTTTTCTGACTGCATGTATGAATGGAATTAATCCAAAAGAACATGTAGGGGAAATATATCGTCTGGCCTTAGACGAAATGATGGGAAAAGATACAGCATTAAATAGCCATATGAAATACATCGCTATTGATTTGGGTAATTTCGTTGAATTGAACGAACAAGATAAGAAAGAAATATTCCGTTTTTTCGAAAAAAAGTACAAAGTTAAGGTTATGGAAGCTTCATTTGCAGAACTGAAAGAAAAAGGTTTATATAATCCAGATACAATGGTCTTGGATGGTGTGCTTCTAAAACTTGATAAGGTTTATTTTAAATTTAACAAAAATATCTTATTTGAAGGTTCCAAGTATCGTTCTGGAACTGGTGCCATCGGTGTAGAAATTACCGTTTATTATCAAGATGGAAAATGGCAAATTAAAAAATCTGAAATGACTTGGATTAGCTAGATTTTTTATTATTTACACAAATAGAAAAGAGGTGATTTTTTCACCTCTTTCGCTATGTTAAGCCGCTTTGTGCTGACACTGACCATTTGTTAGCGTGTAACCCATAACGTGGAAACCTTTTTTTCGAAGGGTTCGGATACTAAGATTTTTTTCTATATGGTTGGCAGCCACGATATACACTTTGTTTTGAGATAATTGCTGACTGCTTCTTTCTAAGTAAGCAATTGGAATATTAATCGCTCCGTGTACGGGATCTTTGTATGACTCATGAAAATCGCGAACATCTAAAATGATTGAATTACCTTGCGAATGAAAAGATTGTACACAAGGAACGCCCCACACGGGAACGTATCTTTTATACATCAACATAGCCATTAAACTAATGAACAAACTCAAAACAAGAATCATCCTGTTAAAACCTCCCCAGTTAAGTTACCATAATGGAACTTCACTGACAAGGAATATGATATACCCTATTCGGTATAATAGCAACAAAAATTCACGTATTTGTATTCACTTTCTTTTGATTAATAATTTGGTACATAAAAAGATGTAAAATGTTAATGTTTAATATCTTGTTAAAGATGTTTCCGTGCATCTTCCCTAATTCAATCCATTTTTAATAAAGGCAATTTTATATCATTGTGATTTTTATCAAGTTATTCACATGAAGCGAAAGGCGGCGACTCCTGCGGGAACAAGAAGCCGCAAGACCCTTACTTGAGCGTAGCGAGGGAAGCGGCTTGCGGCTTGCCCGCGGAAGGTGTCCGCCACAAGCGTAATGTATAAATATCAGCATTATCGTTTAAAAGAGCCTTAATAAAAAAAGCTAATGGTATACAAATTAATCATGGAGCATTTGTATACCAAAAGCTTTTTAATCGAGAGCATTTTATAAGAAATGCATAGTTTGACTTACTGCTTCGTTTACCTTTGTTTTATGTTGTTGTTTATTAGGTGGTAGATGAATAGCTTCTCCCTTTAACGCTTCGACTGCTTCTAACAATCCTTCATTTATACTCGGATGTGGGTACAATGGAAACTTCATATCTACATCTCGGGCTACATTTTCCAGACCGATGATTCCACTTGAAATAAGCTCGATTGCTCCAGATCCCATCATATGAATGCCGACAACTAAGTCTGTTTTGGCATCTGTTAGCACTTTGATAAACCCTTCTTTTTGGCCAATAATAGAAGCAAATCCATTAGCCCTTAATGGAAATTGGCCAACATGAATGCATTCGTATTGTTCTTTTGCTTCCTTTTCAGTTAGTCCGACACTTGCAATCGGAGGAATCGAATGAACAATTGTCGGCATAAAGGTTAAATCTACTTCCGAATCCAAACCGGCGATCGTTTCTGCCGCTACTTTTCCTTGTTTTATCGCTTTGACAGCTAATGATGGACCCTCTGTTACATCCCCAATGGCAAAAATATTTTCTAGTGACGTCTGTCCTTTGTGGTTGACGTCAATAAAGCCTGTTTCGGTCAATTTGATCCCCAACTTGTCGATTCCTAATTCTTCTATATTGGATTTCGTACGACTTGATACAAATAAGTGCGATCCTTCGATCGTTGTCGTACTTCCTTCACTAGTAATCAATACTACTTGAACAGTCTTTAATGCGTGCTCGACTTTGTGTATGGTGCTTTTTTGATAGATTTTTATTTTTCTTTTTTTCAAGAGACGCTGAAGCTCTCGATTAATGGATGGGTCAAATGGGAAATCGTCTTCGAGAATTAAGGTAACTTTCGAACCGAAAGCATGATAACTCATGGCTACTTCTAAGGAAATATAATCATTACCATAAACCATTAAATGCTCAGGTACCGTATTTAACTGATAAATAGAAAAAGCATTTAGTATACGATCATGATCAATAGTAACAAAAGATGGAGAAACAAGTGAGGCTCCTGTCGCGATAATCACATGTTGGAAGCGATAAACATCAAAGGCAAAATGGGTTTCCACTCCGAGACGATCTTCCGACAAAAATGAGGCTTTTCCTTTAATGAATTCGATTTTATTTGCTTTACATAGTGTTTCCACACCTTGACGTAGTTGTTTTATTATATTTTGCTTATAGTTTTGTAATTTTTCTATATTCAATGACGTAGTTTTGAACTCGATTCCTAATTGTTCGAAATGCTGTTTTTCTCCTATTTGTTTAGCCGCATGCGCAAAAACTTTTGATGGGATACATCCTTGGTTAAGACAAATCCCCCCGAGCTCATTTTTTTCAATTAATGTGACGGACAAACCTAGCTGAGCGGCACGTATGGCCGCATGATATCCTCCTGGCCCGCCACCAATAATGATCACATCTCGTTCATGAGCTAGTTCACCAACAACCATCTAAACCATCTCCACAAGCATCAATTTTGGGTTTTCAATTAACTTCATTAAATAGTTTGTAAAATGGACTGCAGTTGCTCCATCAGCTACACGATGGTCAAAGGACATAGAAATATTCATCATTTGGCGGATCACAATTTCATCATGCTCCGTTACAACTGGTCGTTTCTTTGTTTTATGAAAGGCAACTAATGCAACTTCTGGATCATTAATAATCGGTGTGGCACCAATACTTCCCCCTAGTGGTCCGACATTACTAATGGTGAACGTGCCTCCTGAAATGTCTTGAATGGACAATTTATTTTCTAATGCTTTTTTTGTGAGTGCTTTTGCTTCATCATGGATTTGACGTAACGATTTCTTCTCAACATTTTTGATAACTGGCACAATTAACCCTTCATTTGTATCTACAGCAATTCCGATATGATGCTCTCTTTCTAATCGGATGACTTCGTTTTCCTCATCTAATTTCGCATTGAAAATCGGGAACTGTTTTAAGGCGAGGGAAAGGGCTTTAATAAAAAATGCTGTGGCAGATATGTTCATATTATTTTCTTTAAGTTCATTACGGAGCTGATTCAGTTCCGTCACATCTATTTCTTCAAAATGCGTACAATGAGCGATTCGATATAGAGATTGGGTCATTTTATTGGCAATTTGTTTTCGTCTACCACGGAACGGAATGATGGTTTGTTCGTGCGATTCATCTATAGGTCGAAAACGATTGTCCTCTACTCGTTGAACATTTGATGGCTTTTCGATGAATTGAGGCTTACTTTCCAGTGGCTTTGTTACTTTTCTGCTATGGTTTTGTGTTTGAATAAAACGATAAACATCTTCATCCATGATACGTCCAGCAGGTCCTGTTCCTTTAACAAGTAATAAGTCTACCCCATGATCCCGTGCAATTTTTCGAGTATAAGGTGCGGCAAGAATCCGCTGTGGTTTTTTATTCTGTTTTATGACATTCCTTTCAATTTGCTGATTTTGAGCTGAAATTGTTACTGGTATTTGTTTTTCAGTACGCTGTTGCTCACTATGAACGATATTCTCAGTTGGCTGTAATAAAAGTAAGGTTGTACCGACTTCTACGGTTTGACCTTCAGGTATTAGGATATCGTTAATAACCCCTGAAGAAGGGGCTGGAATTTCCGCAGTCATTTTGTCCGTTTGTATTTCGACCAGTGGTTGATCTGCTTTTACTTCATCTCCTTTTTTGACAAAATAATGCATGATCATCGCATCTGTCATTCCTTCTCCAATATCGTGAAGTTTGACTTCAACCACTTCCACTCCCCCCTCTCTCATTAAAACTTGACGGCTGTTTGAATCGCAGATAATACCCGATTGGGTGTTGGTAAATATTCGTCTTCATAGCTAAAAAACGGTACAGGAACATCATACCCTGTCACTCGTTGTACAGGTGCTTTTTGATATAAAAACGACGTATCATTAATGATCGCTAGAATGTCGTTCGCTACTCCCCCAGTCATATGCGCTTCTTGCACGATTACGGTTCTCCCAGTTTTTTGAACAGATTCACTAATAAGTTCTTTATCAAGCGGATAAAGGGTGCGTAAGTCAATCACATCTGCTTCAATCCCTTTTTGGGCAGCCATTTGAGCAGCTTTCATTGCCACTGGAACCATTGCTCCCCATGCAATAATGGTTACATCGTCTCCTTCCCGGAGCTTTTTCCCTTTACCGATCTCGATGACATATTTCCCCTCAGGAATTTCTTCACGAACCGATCGGTAACATCTCATTGGTTCTAGGAATAAGACAGGATCAGGATCTTCAATAGCTGCAATTAACAACCCTTTGGCATCATATGGAGTCGAAGGACAAACGACTTTGATTCCTGGCATGTGGGTAAATAATGCCTCGGTACTATCACTATGAATCTCCGGTGCCCGTACTCCTGCACCATAAGGAGCCCGTATGACCATCGGTACGGTAAAATGTCCCATCGTACGTGAGCGCATACGAGCAGCATGTGTCATGATTTGTTCATAGGCTGGGTAAATAAAACCTAAAAATTGAATTTCAACAACAGGTCGAAATCCGTTAAGGGCCATCCCGATGGCCGCTCCAGTAAAGCCGGCTTCACTTAACGGTGTATCCATTACCCGCTCTTCTCCAAATTCCGCTTGTAATCCATCGGTCGCCCGGAAAACGCCACCGTTTTTACCGATATCTTCTCCTAGTAAAACGACTTGTTGATTTTCCCGAAGCATCGTTTTTAACGCATCATTGACTGCTTGAACGAACGAAAGCGTCTTCGTATTTACGATAGTTGTCATACGACTCCCCCTCCTTTCCAAGCAAAGTAAGCTTTTTTCTGCTCTTCAATCGTCCATGTTGGCTCAGCAAATACATGCTTAAACATATTTTCGGGATCAGCTTTTGGGAAGGACTCCATTTCACGAACAGCATGATCAATTTCCTGTGTAACTTCTTCTTGTACCTTTTTTGCCCATACTTCGTCGAACCAACCTTCATTTTTCATTAAGCGTTCGAGCCGTAAAATCGGGTCTGACTGTTCCCGTCTCTTTTCGCTTTCTTCTTGATTTCGGTATTTCGTCGGGTCATCCGCTGTTGTGTGAGCTCCGTAACGCCATGTAACGGCTTCAATTAACGTCGGTCCTTCTCCGTTTCTTGCTCTCTCAAGCGCTTTTTTCGTTTCAAAGTACACAGCAAACACATCATTTCCATCGACACGAACACCGTATATATCATAGGCGAGCGCTTTTTGGGCGATGGTTTTCGATTTCATTTGGCGTGTGATGGGTACCGAAATCGCATATTGGTTGTTTTGGTTAAAAAATACGACTGGAGCATGAAAAACGCTCGCAAAATTTAATCCTTCATGAAAATCTCCTTCGGATGTTGCTCCATCACCGAAATACACAATTACTGCATTCGTTGTCCCTTTTCGTTTTTCTGCAAGCGCCGTCCCAGCAGCATGCGGAATTTGGGTAGCGATTGGTACACTTGGCGGCATAATTTTTTTCTCTTTCGGAGGAACACACCCTTCGTTTCGACCGTTCCAAAATAATAAAATGTTGGTTAACGAATGTCCAAATGTCATGGTCGCCCCATGATCGCGATAGGTAGGAAACATCCAATCTCCTTCCTCTAAGGCAAGGGCACTTCCTACTTGAGACGCTTCTTGTCCTTCATAAGGGGCATATGTTCCAATGCGGCCTTGGCGCTGTAAACTTATACACTTTCTGTCAAACGTCCGTGTTCGTATTAAATGACGGTAAAATGTCATGGAAAGCTCTCTCGTAACATGATGACGCCATTCATCTACTACAACATTTCCGTAATGATCGATGACTTGAATAAGTGGAAATTGCTTTTCCATTCTGTCCCCTCTTTCTATTAAACTTATAGGCGAATATCCCATTTCGGTCGCTTTTTATGAGTAAAGAAGTTATTTCTTGATTTACGTAGCTCAATACGTTGTTCACAAAACCGATTTGCTGCCTCAACAGTTGTCATTCGCTCATTTTCTGCTTCTTTATAAATGTTAAGAAGGGTTGTGTAAATTCCTTTTGTTTTTTGTAATACGCGCTCTTTATTCGGTTCATATAATTCATCTGCTACTTGAATTAATCCACCCGCATTTACGATATAATCAGGAGCATATAAAATGCCTTTATTTTGAAGCATCTTGCCGTGACGGATATCTAATAGCTGGTTATTTGCCGACCCCACAATGGCTTTTACTCGAAACAAATCAATTGTGTCATCGTTAACGACATTTCCAAATGCACACGGAACAAATACATCTGCATCCGTTTTATAAATTTCTTCCCCTTTCACTACCTTTACCGTTGCCCCCAGTTCTTTTGCTCGCAATATCACTTTTTGAATCGCTTCATCATTTAAATCACAAACATATAAATCCGCTCCTTCTTCAAGAAGACGAATGGCAACTTTAGATCCGACTTTGCCGAGTCCTTGAATCGCGTAAGTTTTTCCTGCCAGTCCATCACTTCCAAAGACCACTTGATTGGTCGCTTGAATTCCGTAAATGACACCTAATGCTGTTGGGACAGACGAATCGCCGCTTCCCCCATATTCTTCACTGACACCAACAATACAGTTTGTTTCTTTTAATGCATGAACAAAATCATCTGGTGTGGTCCCCATGTCCGTTCCTGTATAAAACCTACCGTTTAACGATTCCACAAATTGACCAAATGCCCGGAACAATTCTGGAGTTTTATCTTTTTGTGGATCACCTATAATTACTGCTTTTCCACCACCAAAATCTACGTCTGCTGCTGCGCATTTATATGTCATCCCTTTTGATAGACGGAGTACATCAAACAAGGCATCGTCTACTGTTTTATAGGGTTGCATCCGACAGCCGCCTAGTGCTGGGCCAAGAGTTGTATTATGAATCGCAATAATCGCTTTTAATCCTGTTTTTTCATCGTTACAAAAAATCACTTGTTCATGCTCACTCATTAGAGAGAAAATATCCATGGATCCGTCTTTCGAAAACGTTTTCATAGCGGTTTGCAACGATACCATCCTTTCTTGTTAAAACTAGAATCCCTATCTAAGACTTCTGAGTCAGAAGCATTTCTTTAATTTCTTGCTTTGGTAGGATGACTTGTTTTACTTCACCGATTCCTATTAAACGCTTTTTGTTTTTCGCCTCTACTTTTGTAATCACTACATTATTTTTCAATTCTGTTAAGGTAGCTGTAACTGTGACCACTTCTCCTTCTGTCGTGGGAGCAACGTGCTTCACACTCACTGCTGCTCCAATCCCTTCTTCGTTATCTTCTAAATATGGTAAAATAATTTTTCTTGAAGCCCATTCCATGTGATACACCATCGAAACGGTGGAATAGGCAGGATGGACGACATTTCCTTCAAATTGCGCAAACATCTCGGGTGTAACAATTGCCTCTACCGTCGCTGTTTGCCCCACTTCCATACCTGGTTTCATTCCATCTCCTCCTAAAATACAAAACACCAAATATAACATTGTTTTTACGTTATACTTTAATAATGTCATATAAATGAAGATTAAATTTAATAAAGTCACTATTAACTTAAAATAGCTCGATCACTTGCCATTTGTTCTCCACGAATTCGTTGAAATTCATGCAACAATTTTTCAACAGTTAGCTGTTTCTTTTCTTGTGCATTTACTTCAAAAATAATTTGTCCTTTATCCATCATAATAAGGCGATTGCCTAACTCAATGGCTTGATGCATATTGTGCGTGACCATTAACGTCGTTAAATGGTATTTCTCGACAATGTCTTTTGTTAATTGGGTAATTAATTCGGCTCTAGAAGGGTCAAGGGCTGCTGTATGTTCATCTAAAAGTAGAATCTGTGGTTCGGTAAACGTAGCCATTAAAAGTGACAATGCTTGCCGCTCACCACCAGATAATAATCCTACTTTTGCATTTAAACGATTTTCTAAACCGAGATGGAGCGTTTGGAGGACTTCTCGAAAAAATTCTCTTCTTTTTTTGGTGACACCTCGCTTAAAAGTTCGGGAATTTATTCGGGAAAATGCGATTGCCAGGTTCTCTTCAATCGTCATACTCGGTGCCGTCCCTGCCATTGGATCTTGAAAAACTCTCCCAATATATCGGGAACGCTGATATTCTGGTAGAATTGTCACGTCATTTCCATCAATAAACACACTACCTTCATCCGGAAATAATACACCCGAAATTACGTTCATAAGCGTTGATTTTCCTGCCCCATTACTGCCGATAATCGTTACAAAATCTCCTTTATTTAACGTCAGGCTAACATTGTTAAGGGCTATTTTTTCATCAGGTGTTCCTTCATTAAACACTTTAAAGATCTGATTTAACTGCAACATGGCTTTCATCCTTTCCGCCTTCAACACGCAAGCGGTTTAATCTCTTTTTTTCCTTTTGTTTCTTTTCTTTATGACTGCGAATTAGTTGCGGTAAGATCAGCGCTAAAATCACAATAGATGCAGTGATGAGCTTCACGTCACCTGTCTCAAGAAATTGCGCACGCAATGCTAAACTTACAACAATCCGGTAGATGACAGCTCCCCCAATAACGGCAAGCGTTGCTCTTGCGATCGTTTTTGTTCCAAATAACGCTTCCCCAATAATGACGGAGGCTAAACCGATAATAATCATCCCAATTCCCATGCCGACATCAGCAAAAGCGCCGTACTGGGCAATTAACGCCCCACTAAAGGCCACCATAGCATTCGACAAGCCTAATCCTAAAATAATAAACATGTTTGTATTTGCCGAAAAGCTGCGAATCATTCGTTTATTATTACCGGTAGCTCGTAGTGCTAAGCCAATTTCAGTTTGCAAAAACCAATCGGTAAACCACTTAAATAACAATGTTACAATCATCATAATCGTGAGAATACCCCATGTTTTTGGCAACGAACCTTCGATTCCAATGATGGTTAATAAATGATTTAAAGCTGGGTCTATGTTAAGTACACTCCATGAATCCCGGATGGTAGTAAAAACGGTTTCCTCATTTAAAAGAGGAATATTCGATCTTCCCATAATTCGTAGATTGATGGAGTATAGTGCGATCATCATTAAGATTCCAGATAAAAGGGCGTTGATTTTACCTGCTGTATGAAGCAAACCGGTGATTGAACCTGCTACAAAACCGACAAGAAGAGCGGCAACAGTTGCCAAAAACGGATTCACTCCACTGACAATTAATGTTGCCGCTGTTGCTGCTCCAGTTACAAAACTTCCGTCTACTGTTAAATCAGGAAAGTCTAATATTCGAAAGGAAAGATAAACTCCTAGCGCCATAATGGCATAGATGACTCCTGATTCAATGGATCCGAAAATGGCTGTAAACAAAAACACTCATCCTTTCAGTCATTATTCAATAAATTCTGCCATCGTTTCCCAATCAGATTTGATTTCCACACCTTGGTTTTGAGCTGCAGTTTTGTTGATAACTAGTTTTAATTTTTGTGGGAATTGCGGTTTAATTTCTGAAATTTTTTTCTCTCCTTTTAAAATGGAAACAGCCATTTCCCCTGCTTCATAACCGATATCATAATAGTCAAATCCATATGCTGCAAAACCGCCTCGCTTAAGTGAATCAAGCTCACCTGTAAATAACGGGATTTTATTGTCATTAGCCACGCTAACGACCGATTCAATTGCAGAAACCACTGTATTGTCAGTTACGATATAGAACACATCTGCTTTCCCTACTAACGATTCGGCAGCTTGTTTTACTTCTGCTGTAGTGGATACAGAAGCTTCAACGAATTGTAAATCGGTATTTTGGGCTGCTTCTTTCACTTTTTCAATCTGAGATACGGAGTTTTGTTCACCGGAGTTGTATATAAGACCAACCGTTGTGACATCCATTTGCTCGTGAATAAATTGAATCATTTTGCTAATCGCTTCTGGATGAGTGTCTGTTGTACCGGTAATATTTTCACCAGCTTGGTCCATCGAAGGAACTAACCCTGCACCGACTGGGTCTGTTACGGAAGTGAAGATGATTGGAATATCTTTTGTGGCATTTAAAGCACTTTGGGCACTTGGTGTAGAGTTCGCGAAGATGAGATCAACTTGGGCACTTACTAGGTTATTGGCAATTGTTTGGTTGTTATTCGGGTCTCCTTGCGCGTTTTGCACATCATATGTAACATTCTCGCCTTCCTTAAATCCCCCATCTGCTAATGCTTGCTTAAACCCTTTAAAAGCAGCATCTAGTGATGGGTGCTCAATAATTTGGGTAACACCAATAGTTACAGTTTTGCTGTCATTTCCAGCCTCGTCACTTGATTTTGCCGTTGAATCACTATTTCCACTACAACCTGAAACTGCTAACAAACTAATCAAAAACGGTACAGCAACTTTTTTCATGGATTTAAACATGAATATCCTCCTCTATTTCATTTTTATAAAATACTAGCAACAAAATGGTCTATTTTGTTGCTGATATAACAAAACAAAAAGTATTTGGAAACGTTTACAAAAAGGAGATTAAATTTAATGACATCACATTATTTTTAATAACGTAAAAATAACGTTATGTTAAATTTATATTATCAACCAAACATTCTGAAAGTCAATAATTTTCTAAAAATTCAATGAGTATAAAACTGATGAACAGAACGAATCGAATCGCCTCCTATTGTCTTCTCTTACGTACATTTAAGACGAAAGAACGACGTGTTCACGACAATTGGTCATTCCCTTGTAATGAATGAAATACATGATATAAATTCGTTGCTTTCTCCTTTGCTTCCTGCATAATGGTTTCAAGTAATTGTTTGACAGATGGCAAGTCGTTTATTAGACCAGAAATTTGTCCAGCATTGACAAATCCTTCTTCAAAATTTCCAGACAACGCCCCTAATCGATGATGATCTTCTGATGTATGTTCATTAAATTGCTCTAATGAAATCCCGCTTTTTTCGAACTCCAGTAATTTTTCTGCATATGGAGTTTTCATAATTCGTCGAACCCTTCCAACAGAGCGTCCTACAATAACCGTTTCATGTTCATTCGCATCTATGATTAGTTTTTTATATTTTTCATGAAATGGAGCTTCTATTGTAGCAATAAATCGAGTTCCCATTTGAACTCCTTGGGCGCCAAGAGCAAATGCCGCCAATAAACCATATCCATCACCGATTCCACCAGCAGCGACGACTGGAACACGAACTGCCTTAACAATTTGAGGAACTAAAGTCATTGTCGTAAGCTCAAGGTTCGAATTAATACCAGCTGCTTCATAACCTTCCGCCACTATGATATCGGCACCTGCTTCTTCAGCTTTTTTAGCATGCTTCACAGAAGCCGTTACAGTGATCACTTTGATCCCTTCTTCGTGACAAGTAGGAATATATGGTGCTGGGTTTCCTGCTGAAAACGAAACAACAGGTACTTGATGTTTTAACACAAGTGAAAAAATTTCTTTAAAATTCGGTGTGACACTGATAGGAATATTCACTGCAAAAGGTTTATTTGTCTTTTTTTTCGTTTCAATAATCAAATGTTCCACTTCATCCGGTGACATCGTCCCTGCTCCAATCGTACCTAATCCACCTGCTTCAGAAATCGCACTTGTTAGTTGTGAGTTACTTATATTTCCCATTCCTCCTTGAATAATTGGATATTGAATGTTTAATAAAGAACAAACATGATTCATTAAATCCCCACCTCGTAAAAAATGTGTTATATTATACTTATCATAAAATTAACACAATTTTAGGGGGATGGGAATGATTTATACGTATAATGGGAAAACACCAAAAATCGATGATACCGTTTTTATCGCTCCAGGAGCACATATTATTGGTGATGTGACGATCGGAAAGGAATCTACGATTTGGTTTAACGCGGTCATCCGTGGAGATGAAGCTCCGATCGTCATTGGGGATCGATGCAGCATCCAAGACAATTCAACTTGCCATTTGTATGAAGGATATCCTTTATTGATTGAAGACGAGGTAACCGTAGGACATAACGTCATTTTACATGGATGTACCATTCGGAAACGAACGATCATTGGTATGGGTTCAACCATTTTAGATGGGGCCGAAATCGGTGAAGAATGTATCATTGGGGCCAATACGCTAATACCACCAGGCAAAAAGATCCCTCCACGCTCACTCGTCGTAGGGTCTCCAGGACAAGTTGTCCGTGAAATGACGGAAAAAGATTTAGCGTTAATCCAGCTTTCAATAGATTCGTATGTCCAAAAAGGAAAAGAATATCTGCAACAGTTAGGAAAGAAATAAACGGTTCGAATTCGTTTGAAGCAAAAGAGCACTGCCTATTTTAGACAGTGCTCTCTATTCAATAATAAGTGGATGATCGAAAACGTTATAATCTTCATCCTTTTTTTCCAGCTCGTTTCCGTCCGTAAATACCTCTTCAAAAAAACGGCTTGCCGGTTTAGCTAATTCTTTGTAATATTCACTAAACAGTGATGCGGCATGGCTACCCATCCATTTGTTTGGAAGTAGTTCTTCAGGAAGTCCAGGATCAACAAATAAAAACTTTCGATATTCATGAACGAGCTTTGTCCGTTCGACAAAGCACTCAGCATCTGACATTTCGCCCCGTTGAATTTTATTTTTATCAATAATAAATTTTTGACTGTAAATGGAAATAAATTCTTCATACTTCTCGTTGATCGCCTCTAAGTCCCAGCATTTTTCCACCAGCTGAGTATTTTGATGCGGACCATCATATTGTGCAATAAAAAAATCAACATATGGTTCAATATCGTATTTTTCAATTAAATCATACACTTGCTTTTCCAAATTATTTGGTGAAATCCAACAGCTATTGGAGATTGTCCCAAAACCACTCCAAACTAATTCTTTACGCAATTCGTCACGCAAATTACGCTTTTCTTCCGGTATGGTATAGATAAGAATTCGCCATTTTCCATCCCATTTTTCAGGGTGTAATTTATAAATCCGTTTGGCTGCTTCCTCTATACGTTTTACCCCACGTTCAGTCAGGGAATAGTAACTCTTATTTCCTCTTTTTTCTGCCTGTACCCATCCTTGTTTGCTCATTCGAGAGATAGCTGCGCGCACCGCTTGGTCGTTATGTCCAAATTCTTTAAGGAGGCGTATTAAACTTCCTATCCATATTTGATTACCATAATGTCGAATGTAATCTCCATATATTGTAAAAACCATAGATCTTGTGTTCATACTCATGTTTGACACCCTTTTACCGACTAAAATAAATTTTCAGATTATTATAGTAGCAAATTTTTATAACAGATACAAGACGAACACTTGAAAAAATGTCAAATAATGTCGAATTTTTACATCACAGAAAACTATTATGATGTTATACGGTGAACAATAGAAAAGACTGACTCATATACAATCATCTCTTGAGCCAGTCCATTACTGCCTGAGATCAAATGTCCGCTTAACGTTCTTACTGGTGTTCCCAATTTTCAACGATTGTTGCAATTCCTTGTCCGACGCCAATACACATCGTTGCGAGCCCATATTGGACGTTTCGTTTTTTCATTTCATAAATTAGGGTTGTTAAAATGCGGGCACCGCTAGCTCCTAAAGGATGACCAAAGGCAATGGCTCCACCGTTTACGTTTACAATTTCTGGATTCAACTCCAGCTGCTTTATACAGGCAATGCATTGTGATGCAAAAGCTTCATTGAGTTCCACTAAACCGATTTCAGTAATCGATAAATCGGCACGTTTTAACGCTTTTTGAGTCGCATAGATCGGACCAAGGCCCATTACCGCTGGCTCTAACCCAGCGACCGCCGACGTTTTATATTTCACTAACGGTATCATCCTAAGTTCTTTTGCTTTTTCGACGCTCATGAGAAGCAAAGCGGATGCCCCGTCGTTAATACCAGACGCGTTTCCTGCTGTTACTGTACCGTTTTCAAACAATGGGGGCAGTTTAGAGAGTTTTTCCATCGTAGTATTCGGGCGAGGATGTTCGTCTTTATCAACGACGATAAGGTTTCCTTTGCGGTCGTGAAAACTAACAGCAACTAATTCTTCAGAAAAACGATTTTGTTCCAGCGCCCGTTTGGCCTTCATTTGGCTTTCATATGCAAATTGATCTTGCTCTTCCCTTGAAATACCATATCTTTTCGCCACATTTTCCGCCGTTTCCGGCATGCTATCGGTTCCATACATTTCTTTTAGCTTAGGATTAATGAAACGCCAACCGATTGTTGTATCATACATTTCCATGTTTCCACGAGGAAAATCATCGCTCGGTTTTGCCATGACATATGGTGCTCGTGTCATGCTTTCCGTTCCCCCGGCGATGACGATGTCGGCCTCATCTGACATAATCAAACGTGCGGCATAGTTCACTGCATCGAGACCAGACCCGCATAAGCGGTTAATCGTCGTGCCCGCCACTTCTACCGGTAATCCTGCTAAAAGCGCTGACATTCTGGCCACATTACGATTGTCTTCTCCGGCTTGATTGGCGTTCCCGAGAACCACTTCCTCAATTTGCTTTACAGGAACGTTTGGATTACGTTCGATTAACTTTTGTATGACAACTGCCCCTAAATCATCCGGACGAACATCTTTCAGTGCCCCTTTATATCTTCCAATCGGTGTTCGTACCGCATCAACAATCACTACTTCCCTCATCTTATTCTCCCATCCCTTTCTGTACTCAATGTCCTATTTACTTAATCGTTTTTGTTCGTATAATCGTACACACCTCTTCCGGTTTTGCGACCGAGGCGTCCGGCTTTTACATATTGCTCTAATAGTGGAGCTGGCCGATACTTTTCCCCTAATTTTTCATGTAAATATTTTAAGTTGTTCAAACGAGTATCCAGTCCAACCAGGTCTGCTAGTTCAAATGGACCCATCGGATAGTTTAAGCCAAGCTTGATCGCTTTATCGATTTCTTCCGGTGTTCCAATGCCTTCTTGTAACATATAAAACGCCTCATTTCCGACTAATGCGCTAATTCGACTTGTGACAAACCCTGGAAATTCATTTACAACGACTGTTTCTTTTCCCATTTGTTCAGCCACTTGTTGAATGACTTCCGCTGTTTCATCACTTGTCTCTAAACCACGAATAATTTCCACAAGCTTCATTTTATGAGCGGGGTTAAAAAAGTGCATCGCAATTACTTTCTCCGGACGGTTCGTAAAAGAAGCAATTTCAGTTGGACTCATCGTGGATGTATTCGTCGCAAAATAACAATCCTCTTTTGCATGTTTGTCGATTGTTTCAAAAACGTTTTTCTTAATTTCTAATTTTTCGGGTACGGCTTCAATGATTAAGTCGGCTTCTTTTGCCGCTTGTACTATATCAGTTGTATAAAGAAGTCGGCTCTCGGCTTCTGTTCGCAACGCTTCGGTCATTTTCCCTCGTGCCACGCCTTTTTCGAAGATCTTCGTAATTTCCTGTTTGGCACTTGATAACTGTTCCTCATTAATATCTACCAGTGTTGTATGAAATCCTCCAACCGTGCTGACATAGGCGATTCCCCTTCCCATGACGCCGGACCCAATCACCACGATATTTTTAATCATGTACTACTCCCCCTTGTTCACGACTGTTTTTTAACTCTTCTGTATGATTTGTCATGTTTTTAAATGATTTATAAAGAAATACGAGCACCCATCCGCAGATGAAAGTGCTCGTATGAAACTGTTTACAAGCCAAATGGATTGAGCGGACGGCTTCCATAATAAGAAATGATGCTTTTTGTCTCTGTATACAAGTCAAGCGTTTCAATGCATAGCTCTCGGCCGAACCCCGATTGCTTATAGCCACCAAATGGTGTTCCAGGGAACGCTGAGAATGGACTGTTAATCATGACGATGCCCGCTTGAATTTGTTTAGCGACACGAAGAGCCCGTCCGTGGTCTTTTGTCCAAATCGCTGAACCTAGCCCATACTGACTGTCGTTCGCTAGCTTAATCACTTCTTTTTCATCGCTAAATTTCATCACAACAACGACAGGCCCAAAAATTTCTTCTTTAACGACTTTCATGTTTTGGTTTACATCCGTAATAATGGTTGGTTCATACCAGTAACCGTTTTCAAACCCTTCGACCTTCGCTTCTTTTCCGCCTGTTACAATGGTCGCACCATCTTCAACAGCTGACTTGACATAACTGTCAATAACATCAAGCTGCTCGCGGCTAATAATGGCACCGACATGCGTGCTTTCTTCAAACGGATTACCAAGCTTTAATTTTTTTGTCTTTTCTACAAACTTTTCTAAAAATTGATCATAAATGTTCTCATGCACGTACAAACGAGAACGCGCTTCACACGACTGACCGGTATTGTAAAAAATACCAAACAATGAACCATCTACCGCTGCATCAAGGTCCGCATCTTCGAAAATAATGTTTGGAGATTTCCCGCCAAGTTCGAGGGTTACACGCTTTAACGTTGATGACGCTTTTTCCATAATATTTTTGCCAACTGGAGTGGATCCGGTAAATGCGACTTTATCAACAAGCGAATGTTCAACTAAATAATTTCCGACCTCAGAACCCGAACCAGTGACGACATTGACCACCCCTTCTGGTACACCTGCTTCATGACAAATTTCTGCAAGGACAATACACGTCAACGGAGTAAGAGAAGCAGGTTTCACGACAACGGAGCAGCCAACTGCAATCGCTGGGGCAATTTTCCACGCTGCCATCATTAATGGATAGTTCCATGGAATAATTTGGGCACATACACCGACAGGTTCCTTTTCCGTAAAGTTATGAAACGCCCCCGGCATAGGATTCACCGCCCCACGGTGACTGACAATCGCACTTGCATAAAACTCAAAATCTTCAATCGCTTGCATGACTTGTCCTTGAGCTGCCGTTAAGGACTTTCCTGTGTCTAAAATCTCTAATTCTACTAGTTCAATAAAACGGGAACGCATAATTGAGGCAATTTTGTTTAACACTCGAGCTCGTTTATTTACAGGGAAACGTCTCCATTTTCCATAATCAAAAGCAGTTCTGGCCGCTTGTACCGCCCGCTCTACATCTTCTTTTGTTCCTTTTGCCACTTTAGCGACAGGTTCTCCCGTTGCCGGATTTATCGTGACATACGTATCACCAGAGGAAGACTCCACACGCTCGCCGTTTATGATCAGATGATACATCTCTCGCTTCATTTCAAGCTTTTCCATTTTTTGATCTTTTACAGTGGCCATTAACAGACACTCCTTTTTCTTCATTTACCTAGAAATAAAGGCTTTCGCTTTTCAAAAAACGCACGAACTCCTTCTCGGTGGTCGTGTGTAAGTCCTGCAATCCGTTGTCTATACGCTTCTTTTTCCAGATACTCGTCAAACGATAAATGCCAGCTTTCTTTTAAAGCTCGTTTAATCAATCCAATTGCTTTTGTCGGCATTTGAGCAAGCTTTTCCGCAAATGAACGAACTTCTTCATTCCATGTTTCGGTTGAAATGATTTTTGTAACAAGTCCCAACTCTTTCGCTTCCTTTGCGGTTACTTTTTCACCAAACACCGCTAGCTCAAGCGCTTTGGCATGCCCAACTAAGCGCGGTAAATAATACAGATTTCCTGCATCCGGTATTAGCCCTACATGAATAAACGCTTCTATGAAGCTTGCTTTTTCTGACGCAAGGCGAAAATCACATGCAAGTGCAAGGCTCATACCGGCTCCAGCAGCCACACCATTAACAGCGGCAATCGTAGGTTTTTCGATACGATATAACTGTTTCATCATCGGCATATATCGCTTGCGAAGGACTTCACCGTGATCAAGCCCCTCATTCACACTTCCGAGGTCTTCCCCTGAACAAAAGGCTCTTCCAGCTCCCGTGATCACCAGACAACGCACTGATCCATCATGGTTTGCATCCTTAATGGCTTTCGTGATTTCTTTGTTCATTTGCTCAGTAAATGCATTTAACTTATCTGGACGGTTGAGCGTTAAGTAGGCCACACCATTTTGAACTTCAAAAAGGATTGTTTCGTACAATTGAGCTGTCCCCCCTTTACTTTCCTTGAAAGTTAGGTTTTCGTTTTTCTATAAATGCTTTCATGCCTTCCTTTTGATCCTCTGAAGAGAACAGCAAGTAGAAGTTCTTTCGTTCAAATTGCATCCCTTCATACAGAGGATAGTCAACGGCTTTATGTACAGCCTCTTTGATTAGACGAAGGGATAAAGGAGGCTGCTGAACTAGTTTTTTTGCAAATTTTATTGTTTCTTCTAATAAAAGTTCAGGGGCGACCACTCGATTGACAATGCCATATTCATACGCTTTTTTCGCTGACATTCGTTCACCTGTCCAAAGCCATTCAAGCGCTCTCGTTTTACCAATCAGTTTTGTCAATCGCTGTGTTCCACCTGCCCCTGGCATGACCCCAAGATTAACTTCTGGGAATCCGAACTCGGCAGTTTCAGATGCAAACAACACATCGCAACAAAGCGCAAGTTCAAAGCCGCCTCCTAAGGCAAATCCATGGACAGCACCAATGATTGGTTTTTTAATGAGAGACATGCGGTCCCATTCTGCAAATTGGTTCAATAACTCTAACGAAATGGAAGTGTCATTCGCCATTTCATCTATATCTGCACCAGCAGCAAATGCACGTCCACGTCCCGTTAAGACGATCACACTTACCTCATCACTTCGATCCAACGTCTCCATCGCCGTGAGAATTTCTGTCACCATTGAACGATTGAGTGCGTTTAAAACGTTTGGACGATTTAACTCAATGAGCGCAACTTTTTCTTCTACTTTTGTGTGGATATACTGAAACTCACTCATTTTCTACTTCCTCACCAATCATTAATGTCACTAAATCTCCTGCAAATGACATTAAGTCTTTTCCAGAAGCCTTTGCTTCACTTGTTTTCATCGCTTCCCTTAATGCTTCATGGCTGTCATAATACATTTCACATAGAAGGTAATAGTCACTTTCACCACCCATTGGTGTACCAACGATTTTCGTTACTTCCATTTTGCGAAGCCCTGGGATTTTCGCTGTAATTGGTGCGTGTGTGTTGAAATAATGTTCATCAAATTTCTCCTTATCTTTTGGCTGTTTGTAAAGAGCAATCATTTTTACCATGGTATCTTCTCCTTTTCTTTTTAATTGGCTCTAACCTAAAATTTCTGTGGATTACTTTTACTGTTATTTCATTCATCGATGTGCTAATGGCAATTTGTATTTCGCTTGTGGCGGACGCTTTCCGCGGGCAAGCCGCTTCCCCTCGCTACGCTCAAGTAACGGTCTTGCGGCTTCTTGTTCCCGCTGGAGTCGCCGTCTTTCGTTTCATGTGAATCACTTGCTAAAAATCAACATTGACATTTAACATAGCCTTTTAATTAAATGTAGAAACTGGTTTTAAAGCTTCAAATGGATTTTTACATTGCTTGCAATATAAAATGCTTCGACAGGCAGTTGGACCGAATAAGTTTTCCAATGTCGTATAAGTGGAACCGCAATAGGGACAGTCGACATACCATTCACCATTTGGTCCCCTTTGCTTCGGTGGAGGAGCGATTCCGAATTCCTTCAACCGCTCACGGCCCCGATCGGTAATACGGTCCGATGTCCATGGAGGATGGTATATAAATTCAACGGTGCAATGACAAATCCCGTCTATATTTATGACAGCATTTTCAACATTATTCCGAATAATATCAAGTGCTGGACAACCAATAAATGTCGGAAGGAGTTTGATTATAACTTCGTGATCATTCACAGTTACGTCTTCAACCATTCCTAAATCGACAATGCTAACCGAATCGATTTCAGGGTCTTTCACGGTGTCCAGCAATTCATAAACTTTCTGTTTAATAGAAGTCATAGACACCCTTCTTTCGCTGTAAGTTTCCAAGATTACCAGGTTGCTTGTGAATCTAAATGATATACTTCTGATAGCGTGGCAATCGCTGTATCTAAATCAGATGTATGCACACCATTTCGTCCGTTTCCACGCTTCATTCCAAAGTTAGGCGGTAAATTTAGCTTCGTTTGTTCAAAAATAGGTTGCATCTGTTGAATCCACCGGTGAGTTAATACTTCTTCACTGTCAATCAACCCAAATTCGACCATTTTGCTTCCTTGATCACCAAGAGTCAAAACCCCAGCAAAATCATCAAACACTTTTTGAATAGCCTTTTTCATTCGTTCACGTGCTTCTCCATTGGCATTCACAAGCTGGATAAACCATGTTTTCCAATGCAATAGATGATAATAAAGTTCCATTTCTACTTTGACAGCTACTTCTTGAAGGGGGACATACGAGCATTTTTTTAACGATTCCATCCGTACCTTTTTGGCTTCTGTGTAAAAGTAATTTCTTACAACCGCAAATGCCCAGTCGTAATACGGTTCTTCTAAGTAATGTCCAGGTCCATTTACTTCTTCAAGCAAAATCGCATTCCTACGCTCCGATGATTTTCGTCCGTGAGCTAACTCATCTGCAGTTCCAACACCGATTTCCTCAAGAAGCTGATAAAACATAGCCGCATGCCCCATCATATCTTGACTAATGGAGGAAAAAGCGACGTCTTCTTCGATATGTGGAGCTAATCCAAGCCATTCTGAACCTCGATAGGCAATGATAAAATCATCATCCGCCAGTTGAAAAAGTAATTCAATCAGTGTTGCTTTAAAATCTGGGTATTGATTTAACTCTTGTGCCGTATTCACTTTCATCGCTTAATCTCGCCCTTCCATGAGAGAATCTCTTTCTCATCTAGTATTTCTTGTTCGTATTGGCGCCATTTTTTCTTTAAATAGCCATATCCTTTCGTTGTACGGTAATCTTTGTTATCTAACCGTTGTAAGGCTACTTTTTCTTCCCGAGACATTTGACGAATATCCGAACGCTTCACCACCCAAATGTCGGATACTGGTTCGCGTCGCATAAAATTTTCTTGGGCCATAATTAAAGCAATGTCATGATTGGGAGCAAGTAAGCTAAATTGATGCTGAAGCGGAGCGGTATCTTTTTTTCGGCTAAATACTTCAAACACTTGATAAAAATCATCCGTACGTTTCAAAACGATCCCCTCCCTTCATATTACATCGCTACTTGTTTTTGACTTAACGCTTCCCGTACCCAAGCGTTATGTTTAAAAGATATTTCTCTTAAGCGGAGACGTTCTTTCGATTTTGGACCATTGTTTCGAATAATTTCCTTAAATTTACTCCAATCTGGCTGCTGATAAACCCATTTACCTTGTTCTTGGTCAAAATACATCGTCTCATCCGGAAGTTTTAACCCAAGCGCTAAAATTCGAGGAACATATTTCGTAAAAAAGTCTTGCCGCAATTCTTCATTGGTTTTTGTGCGAATTCGGTATTTAATCGTGATGTCTTGCTTGGATGTTCCGGTAGTTAAAGCGCTTTCAGGACCAAAAAACATAAGCAACGCCTCCCACCAACGGTTCAAAGCATCTTGGAGCATCGCTCGTTGTTTTTCCGTACCTTCAGCAAGTGCCAAAATAATTGATTCCCCATGCTGTGCATGAAATACTTCTTCTGCACATATACGTTTTAGCGCTCGCGCATACGGACCATAGGAAGCATCAAGCATATTCGTTTGGGTAATGATAGCAGCTCCATCGACGAGCCATCCAATTAATCCCGCATCTCCCCAAGTAGGTGCTGGCATATGGAACACGTTATGAAACTTCAAATCTCCTTTAAATAAATCTTGCATAAGATCCTCTCGATTTTTTCCAAGCGGTCTCATTAAATCCTCTGCCACCCGAAGTAGAAGCTGGCCATGGCCCATTTCGTCCTGAACTTTCGCCATAATACCTAACTTTCTTCGTAAAGACGGAGCTTTCGGAACCCATTCTTTTTCTGGAAGCGCTCCCATTATTTCGCTGATGGCATGCATGGAAATTAGCTTAATTAAGGCCATTCGATAATCGTCTGGCATCCAATCGTCCGCTTCAATTTTTTCTCCCGCTTGAATCCTTTCCATAAATCGCTCATACTTTTCATCATTTGATAACCGATCAAATGACACTGTCAATGTCAATTTCATCAACTCCATTTTATATAACGTTTATTTAACGTAATTATAAAATAACGTAATAAGTATTTCAATAATGAATATTTAGATAATTCAAAATTTATTGGTTTACTTTTAGTTGATTTCGTAGATCGACTACTCGGATCGCTTTTCCTTGTGAACGTGGGATCGACTTTGGTTCATGAACGTTCACATCAATCGATATGAAACAATAGGTTTTTAATAGATGTTGAATATTTTTTTTCAATTGATGGACACGCTCATCCTGTAAATTGCCATTAATTGCTGCAAAAAACGGTTCGTTCACCTCTACTTGTAACTGGACGGCGTCTAAACTTCCTTTACGAACCAAATGAATTTGATAATGCGGAGCCAACTCTTCCACCGTCAATAAATATTGTTCAATCTCAGAAGGAAACACATTGACGCCACGAATAATTAACATATCATCTACTCTACCTTTGACGCGTGACATTCTTGTGGTCGTCCGGCCGCATTGACATGGTTCTCTTGTGATCGAAGCAATGTCACCTGTTCGATATCGAATCACTGGAAACGCTTCTTTTGTTAAGCTAGTAAAAACTAATTCTCCTTCTTCTCCTTCAGGGACTGGTTCGAGCGTATTCGGATTAACAACTTCGACTAAGAAATGATCTTCTGCGATATGGAGACCGTCTTGTACTTCATGGCATTCCATAGCAACCCCTGGTCCAATGACCTCGCTTAAGCCATATATGTCACACGCTTTTATATCAAAGAGTTCTTCTAATGTCAGACGCATTTCTTCTGACCATGGCTCAGCACCAAAAATACCGTAGTTTATCGATGTGGATTTCGGATCTTTACCAAGTTCTCGCATTCTTTCTGCTATATTTAACATATACGAAGGGGTGCACGAGATAACTGTTGGCTTAAAATCTTCAATCATCATAATTTGTCGATCGGTATTTCCACCGGACATCGGTACGGTGACCATTCCTAGTCGTTCCCCACCGTAATGCAAACCAAGTCCTCCGGTAAATAAACCGTACCCATACGCATTATGAAGAATTTGTCCCGGCTCTCCACCGGCGATGGCAATGGCACGGGCCACCACTTCTGACCAATGGTCAATATCGTTTTTCGTATAAGCAACAACTGTCGGTTTGCCGCTTGTTCCACTTGAGGCGTGAATTCGAACACAATCTTTTAACGGTACGGCTAGAAGGTCAAATGGGTAGTGATTACGTAAATCTTTTTTTGTGGTGAAAGGGAGCCTTTGCAAGTCTTCAAGAGAGGAGATATCATCTGGAGTTATCTGTAGCTGGGTAAATTGCCTTTGGTAAAACGGAACATTCTCATATACGTGCTTAACCGTTTCCTGCAACCGTCGTAATTGCAGCTTCTCCATTTCTTCCCTTGAACTTGTTTCAATTTCGTGTAAAATCATTTCCCTCATCCCCCTAACTTTTTATGACGTTTTTTTAACGGTATAAAAATATCAATCATATTTATGTTTAAAATATATTTAATATTCAGAATTGTCAATGATTAATTATTATTATTTCCTTCTTTTTTCATTTACAAGACCTTTTCTCCTATATATTTCAAATAAAAAACACCCTCGAATATACGAGGATGTCATTCCAATTCAATTACCAGTTTATAAAAACATAAATCCGAAAATCCGTTAATTTTACTCTTCTTTCAAAGGAAGTGTAATCGTCAATGTCGTTCCTTTATTTACAGCACTATCAATTTCTAGCGTTCCATTCATCGTTTGAATGATTTTTAATGCGACCATTGTCCCTAATCCGGTTCCTTTTTCTTTCGTGCTAAAGTACGGTTCGCCGTAGCGGCTGATTTGTTCGGGTGTCATTCCAATACCGGTGTCTTTAATTTTTATAACGATGTGATCATCGATTAGGTATGATAAAATGGTTAGTTCACCGCCATTTGGCATCGCTTCGACCGCATTTTTAACTAAGTTTAAGAAACATTGCTGGAAATATTGGATACTGCCGATCGTACAACCTGAATGTACATCAGGAGAAATGGTAATGGAGTTCATATTCGCTAATGGCCGAACGATATCAACGACTTTTTTTAATTCTCGGTCAACATCAATTGTTTCAACCTTTTCCGGTGCTGGTTTGGCAAAAGTTAAGTAATCATCGATGATTAACTTGGCCCGGTTTAATTCTTCAAGCGCAATATGAATATATTGATCTTTTATTTCTTTCGATAAGTTGGGAGATTTAAGAAGCTGCATAAACCCTTGAACAACCGTTAATGGATTACGTACTTCATGCGAGATACTGGCAGCCAACTGACTGACAATTTCCATTTTCTCAACCTTTATTAATTTTGTACGCATCATCATTGCTTCACTTAACAATTCGATGATATAAATAAGAAATAAAATAGCAATGGTAGGAACAATGATAAAATCAATAATGTATGTATCGGTTACTTGAAAGTCTGAAATAACAACGGCAATGATTGTTGAGAGAATCGCAAGGAAAAAGGTAATCATCGGGGCCATGACAAGCTTCTGTGACCTGTTAAATTGATTAAATGTACGTGAATATATCGCACAAACGATCAACATTGTGATATAAATCACGACAGTAATATAGTTATACCCGTAAAAGACAAACCTCACAATCAATAAAATCATTAACAAAGGAAGCCCGACCGTCCATCCTCCGTAAAGGGTACCAATGATAAAAGGGAGTTGTCGTAAATCGTGAACACAATTAGGGGCAATATAAATTGGAAATCTCATACACAAGATGAGAGGGACACTTAAGCAAACGACCATCAGAAGCTGTCGATAATGTCTATATTTCTGAAACAAAGAAACATGATCTATTAAAAAATAATAAACAAAAATACTCACTAAAATATAAAACAGGTCATTGAGGACATTTTGATTAATGAAAATAAAATCCATAGCTTTTCCCTCGAAAGTTTTAACATAATGATTTAATTATACATGATTTACTTTCAAAAGTGTGTCCGTCCCTATTATTATTTTGAAATCATCTTGAATAAAAAGGCGGTTTGTTTTTCTTATGAAACCCATACCGTTTCTTGAGCGTACTTACTAATAAACTATTTGTTTAAGTTAACGGCTTTTTAGTTTCCCTTAAGATTTCATTCCTAAAATCGCAACGATTATTATTGATAATAAAACACTCAACAACAAAGATATAATCCAATGTCTCTTTCCCGTCATTTTAAAAAGTATATTTAAAACTGAACTAATACAAATCAAAATTATGAAAACAAATAAAATCATAACTAGTTCCATTTTTAAGTCCCCTTTATTTCCCTTTTCCTAAATATACCATTTTTATACACTTTTGGTTCTCTTTAATTAACCGTGCTTGACATTGAAAAAAGCAGAATCTTCCTCTATTGTTTAAAGTAACCACACCCAAAACAATAGAAGGAGAGATTCTGCTTGTATAAACAGTTTACTACAGATTTAGTGCATTTACCAAGTTTTGAATTAGGAGAGATCTATAAAATGAATGGAGTTTGGGAGATTCAATTAATTCCTAGACAACAATCTTTTATTTGTCCTTTATGCTTTCGAAAAAGTGTCAATCATGCTCGTCCAAAAGAGAGAGTTCTAAAACATTTGTTTATTCCGACCCATGGTCTTATCTATGTTCGGGTACCTGTTTACCGTCAACGCTGTGATGATTGTGGGATTTCATGGAGTGTGGAGTGGCCTGGAATTCCACAAAGAGGAAAAGTGACAAATCGTTTTAAAGAGATGGTTATTCAAGAATGCAAGGGGAATACGTTTCAATCTGTCTCTAAGAAGACAGGGATTTCTCCATCAACCATTACTCATTGGTTTTACCAAGAAGCAGAGAGACTTGTGGCTAAGCCTGAGAACCATTCCTCTCCTACAAAAGTTTGCATTGATGAATTTTCACTCAAAAAGGGACACAAATATAGTCTAGCCATCCAAGATGCAGAGACGGGCCATATATGGCAAGTTTCAGAAGGAAGGAGTCGTGCACAAATTCAGGAGGCGTTGAAACGGTATCCATTCATTGCACCAGTAGTAGCTGTCACCGATTTAGCTCCTGGAATGGCGAAAACCATACAAGAAGTGTGGCCTCATGTAGATATTGTCGCCGACAAATTTCACGTTATTCAACTTTTCACAGCTGCCTTAGAACGCGCCAGAAAATTGAGTTCAAAATATGCGACCAAACACCTCGAAATTCGTTATCAACGCCGACTATTAATGACAGATCCTAAGCTGTTAGATCCCCAAGAAAAAGACAAGCTATCTAAATGGTTAGATGAAGATACGAATCTATACCAGCAGTATCAAGCTCTCCAAGCTATACGTCGAGTTTATCAAAGTCATACATATCAAGAAGGAGAGCAGAGTTTACAAGCATGGATAGATTACTATTTATGGGATGGTGCATCTGCCACAAGGCGAATAGCAAAAACCCTCCTCCAATGGAAAACAGAAATTCTGAACTATTTCAAATATCGAATAACTAATGCCAAAATCGAAGGAACCAATAACTTGATCAAAACCATAAAACGCCGTAGTTTCGGTTGTCCAAATCAAGAGAAGTTTACCTTACGAATCAGATTAGAATGTCAACAACCTTGAAAAGTAGAGAAATTAAGCGATTAGAGGAAGAATCAAGCACGTTTTATTGAACAGAACCACACTTTTGGGATTTTTATAAAAAACTATATTAGCAAAATTCTTACCACACATCATCATAATGATGTTGCAGACATTTTTGAGAAGGCATAAAAAATCTTGTGACCAAAATGTGACCAAATGACAATATTATAAAAATCAAGTATCTGTACTAAATAAAGTAAAAAGCCTGTATCCCATTTGGGTTACAGGCTTTTGCTTCATAATGATTCCGACTGGGCTCGAACCAGCGACCTCCACCCTGTCAAGGTGGCGCTCTCCCAGCTGAGCTACGGAATCACGTTATGCTATTGTATCGGACAATTAATAATATACATGGTTTAGCCTGAACTGTCAACGGGTTTTTTTATTTTTTTTGAGTGAATAAAACAGCCTTATAAGACTGTTTTATTCACACGCGTCGATTCCACAGGCTTGGCCAGAATGATCGTCATGACCAGTGCTTTGTTCAGCGATGACTTGTTCAAGCACTTCCTTCGGTTGGACGCCTTGCAGTTTGCGGTTTCCGATGATGATCGTTGGAACAGCGGTAACGTTCGCTTCACGGTAGGCGTGTTGGAGCTCAACTTGATGTGCTTGAGCGTAATCTCCATTTTGTAACGCTTCAGTAAACTTTTCACGTTCAAGGCCCACTTCTTCAGCAATGGAAGCTAAGACGTCCACGTTTCCAATGTCCTTCCCTTCCTGCCAAAACGCTTGGAAGACGGCTTCAACGTATTCTTTGCCTTTTCCACGTTCTTTCGCAAACTGGAAGCCTTCATGCGTTTTTTGGGTACGTGGGTGCGGATCCATTTCCGGTAACATCATCTTAACTCCTAACCGATCTGCTAATGGCTCCACAGACATTTTCCAGCCTTGCTGAATGTATTGGCTTTTTGGTGATAGCGGTTGGGTTCCTTCTGGTCGTAATTCAAACGGTTTCCATTCGATTTCTACATCTTTATCTTTTACGGCTTCGTGTAACGTTTGTTTACCTAAAAAGCAAAACGGACAAACAAAATCAGAATAAACGGTAATTTTCATGCTTTTCACCTTCCAATGCTAACGTATCACGTCTTTTACTAAAACGCGAGAAATATGCTTAAAAAACAAATCGAGGGTTCTCCCCTCGATTTGTTACGCACGTGCGTTAACTTCTTTATTTTCACGTTTGAAGACAAATTGAAGCACGATCATGAGCACAAAAATGCCTAGACCAATCATATCAGTCATTCCTTCTGGGTAAATCAACATAAGCCCCCCAGCAATGGAGAGAAGACGTTCAGGAATCATAAGCTTACGATACCAGTAGCCAATCATCCCTGCACCAATGGCGATCATTCCTGAAATTGCTGTGAAAATGACCCATAGAAGGTGTGGAATCGTTGTATCAATCATTAATAACGCTGGATTATAGACAAACATGTACGGGATAATAAACGCGGCAATAGCGAGCTTCGCTGAGTTAAGCCCGGTACGAATTGGTTCTCCTCCCGATACACCAGCTGCGGCAAACGCGGCTAAGGCTACCGGTGGGGTAATGTCGGCGATAATACCGAAGTAGAAGACGAACAGGTGCGCCGCTAGTTCAGGTACCCCTAAAAGAATAATAGCTGGTGCCGCGATGGTTGAAGTAATGACGTAGTTCGCCGTTGTCGGAGAACCCATACCTAAAATAATCGCCGTAATCATCGTAAATAGCAATGTTAGGAATAATTTTTCGTCCGCTAAATCAACTAATCCGTTAGCGAGCTTTAATCCTAATCCTGTTTTTGTAACGACCCCTACGATAATACCGGCACATGCCGTTGCTGCAGCTACAGCAAGAGCTGTACGCGCTCCATCTACAAGGGCCTCAACCATTTGTTTAAACCCAATACGTGTTTCCTTACGAATCGCACTAACGGCGATCGTTACAACAATGGACCAAAGCGCCGCTCTCATTACACTCATACCGCTCATTAACAGCAAAATGACCGCTAAAATCGGAATGAGTAAGTAAATTTTCTTCAATACTTCTGTACGGCCTGGCAAATCTTCTTTGGAAAGACCTCTTAAACCGATACGCTTGGCTTCAAAATGCGTCATAATCCAAATACCAGAAAAATATAAAAGAGCTGGAATGGCGGCTGCTTTTGCAATTTCCCAATACGTAATGCCACCACCAATAAACTCCACCATTAAGAAGGCGGCAGCTCCCATAATCGGCGGCATTAATTGACCACCTGTTGACGCCGCTGCTTCAACGGCACCAGCAAATTCTTTGCGATATCCAAGTCGCTTCATCATTGGAATCGTAAAGGAACCGGAAGTAACCACGTTAGCTACCGAACTTCCGCTAATCGTTCCTTGAAGGGCACTGGAGAAAATCGCTACCTTTGCCGGACCACCAGTACGGCGACCAGCAAGCGCTACCGCTAAATCGTTAAAATATTGCCCAACACCTGTTTTCACAAGGAAAGCACCAAATAATAGGAACAAGAAAATAAATGTCGCCGATACATACAACGGCGTTCCTAAAATACCTTCAGACGTATAGAACATCGTTTTCACAAGGGTTTCAAGCTTCAACCCACGATGTGCTAAAAAGCCCGGCATGTATGGACCAAAGTAAGCATAAATTAAAAAGATGGACGCAATGATCGTAATCGGCAGTCCTACCGCTCGGCGTGTCGCTTCTAACACTAATAAAACTGCAATAAGACCAACAAAAAAGTCCGTTGTGGTTAAAAGACCAACACGATTGACTATTTGATCTAGCATGATCGGCCAGTACAATCCGACCACAATGGATAACAAGGATAGAATGACATCATACCAAGCAACTTTATGCTTTTTCCCGCTTCTTTTACGGGCAGGAAAAAGTAAAAAGATTAACGAAAGGGCAAATCCTAAATGGATGGACAATAAAATTTGTCGTGGAAAAATTTGCGTAATAGCTGACAACAATTGAAAAATCGAAAATGCTAACAAACCAAAAAAGGCAATCCACTTCGCAGCACCTGATAGTTTCCTAGTTGCGGATTCTGGATCATATTTTTCTAACAGCTGCTGTTGTTCTTCTGGCGATAACGTTTCGAACTTTTTATCGCTCAATGACATTCACTCCTTTCCAAAGCTCCCACAAGGTGAGGGTATCAACTTTAATCCGAATTGTCGTTCCTGGTTCGACAAAAGAGTGAAAAGGATAGACATGATTTTGATAAATCAGCCGATGGTTCGCTATCACTTGCCCTACACGAAGATCAAACGAGTAAAAGGTTCGCCTCATATTTTTAATATAATACTTCCCATCGATTTTTTCGAATACCTCTCCCTCACTCGCATCTTGGGGCATTCCAATGGCCATGTCTTCATACATTAATTCGACTAGTTGAAGTCGATCATCCTCTATTACTTGGTATGTTTCACGAACTTCAGACAAATGAATGGAATGGGTGTATTGAATTTGAAAGGTTTGTTTACCATCTAATGGAATATATGCGAGGAGTTGATGGTTGCTTGGCATTTCAAATATTACCGCTTTTTGAAAGGGGATACAAGTAAAAAATATAATCCCCCCTAATAGACTTAATAATAGAAAAACAAAAAATTTTCTATTAATCATCTGATTCACTTCTTTTCCATAATCCGTGCATATATATCCACACAAGAAAAGAATAGACCGAAAGACTTATTCGGTCTATTCTCCTCCTTACGTATGCATGAAAGCCTCTTATTGGGAAATTCCTTTTTCATCAAAGTATTTTTTCGCACCTGGGTGTAATTCCACACCTAAACCTTGAAGTGCATCTTCCGCTTTGATAAATTCCCCTTTTGCGTGTGTTTTCGCAATTTCTTCAGCGTTATCGAAGATCGCTTTTGTGATGTTATAAACAACATCTTCTGATAAATCTTCTCGAACAACAAGCATTGCTTGAACTGCTACAGTAGGTGCAGCTTCTTCAATGCCGTAAGTTCCAGCAGGTACTTCATCTTTTGCATAGTAAGGATACTTTTCAATGATTTCATTGATTTTGTCTTCCGCAATAGGCACGATGACGATATCTTCTGTTGCTGCTAAACCTTCAACGGCACCAGTTGGAGTACCAGCTGTAATAAACGCAGCATCAATCGTTCCGTCTTGAATACCAGTTGTAGAATCACCAAAATCTAAGTTACGAACTTGTAAATCATCAAATGTTAAACCGTGTACTTCAAGAATTTGCTCAGCATTTGCACGTGTACCTGAGCCTGCTTCACCAACAGAAACAACTTTTCCTTTTAAGTCTTCCACAGACTTAATACCAGATTTTTTTGTTGTTACAATTTGAATCGTTTCTGGATAAAGCGTACCGATAGCTTTTACGTTTTCTACTTTATTTCCTTCAAACATTAATTTTCCTTCAACCGCATATGTGGCAATGTCCGATTGTGTGAAAGCGATTTCTGCATCGCCTGCTTTTAACGTAGCCATGTTTTCAGCAGAAGCACCGGAAGTAACAGCGTTTGCTTCAATGTCCGTTTCATCTGAAATAAGCTTTGCAAAAATACCACCTAATGGATAATATGTACCACCCGTACCCCCTGTTACGATACTAATGAAGTCTACGTCTCCACCATTGGAAGAATCGTCGTTAGTACCACATGCTCCAAGCACCATGGACAGGGCAACGATCAACGCAGTGAAAAGAAAAAAGCTACGCTTCTTCATATTCTATTCCCCCTTTTATAAAATTACAGATTGCTGTATCATATTTTAACATAACCTATGACACAATTGTCAAATTTTTATTATTATTTGTGACATTATTTTTCGGTATGAAAGAATTTGTTGATGCTTTTAAAAAATATGAATCTACTAGATTCGGCAAATCCCTCCCAAAGTTTTTGCATAAAAAATGTATACAAACGCTTACAATAACTAACATTAAAAGACCCCCGTTTAAGGGTCTTCATCCAATTAATTCTTCATCATTTAATTCGCGACTAAGCCCTTCTTCGAGGTCACGGGAACGGTGAGCTAAACGCGATGCTGCATTAGCCGCAATACTTCCGACAATATCGTCTAGAAAGGTATGTACCCCTTTTCCTTTCTTCGTATCTAAGTCCCGAATAATTCCAACTTTATTCTTGTCTAAATGCCCAAATGTCGTAACAGCAATACTTCCATAACCAAGGGCCGCACCTAACGCGATCGTTTCATCGACACCAAACAGCCCTTCGTCCGTTTCTACAATGGTTTGTAAAGGCTCAGATAGCTTTTTTTGTTCCGCTAGCATATCAAGTTCAACACCGACTAAAATCGCATGTTGAATTTCTCGTTTTAACAACACTTTTTCCACACTTTCGATACATTCTTCCATTGTTAATTGTGGGTTGTATGGATATTGCATTTCATAGACAATTTCAGCGATCGCTTCAATCGTGACACCACGGTCTAGTAATCGTTGCCGTGCCGCTTTTGTTACTTCATCGGAATGAATTCGTTTTTGTGTCATTTTTCTCCCTCCCTAGCTGTCAGCTACTATTCATTATAACACGGAACGCTTTCTATTACTGTTTTGGGAATTTTCCTTAAGTTATGGTACAATGTAATCGCTTAACTAATTCAATTGGGGGAATCAGCATGACAGTTCCAAAAGGTCAAATTAAAGAAATGACGTTTCATAGTACATCCTTAAATGAAGATCTTCAGCTTTGGGTATATTTGCCGGCAACGTTTTCTCCCTTATATAAATACTCTCTTCTCATTGCTCAAGATGGAAAAGACTATTTCCAACTAGGAAGAATTGCACGCGTAGTCGACGAGCTTCTTCATAACCGGGAAATTGATAATTTAATTATTGTTGGAATTCCATATAAGAATGTTCAAGATCGCCGGGCGAAATATCATCCAAAAGGTGAGCAAAACGAAGCATACATCCGCTTTCTTGCACACGAACTTGTGCCGTTCTTAGACGATGAGTTTCCGACGTATCAAATGGGAATGGGACGAGCGCTGATTGGGGATTCTTTAGGAGCTACGGTTTCATTAATGACCGCTCTAAAATATCCACACACATTTGGAAAAGCCATTCTCCAATCCCCTTATGTCGATGAACACGTTCTAGACGCCGTAAAAAATCATCAACAATTACAACTATTATCGGTCTATCAAATTATTGGTAAAAATGAAACTGCAGTTGAAACGACAGATGGGCAAGTGAAAGATTTCTTAGAACCAAACCGTCAACTACATAAATTGTTTAACGAGAAAGGCTTCTCACATTTCTATGAAGAATTTGACGGGGACCATACGTGGAAATATTGGCAGCCAGATTTAAAACGGGCACTTACCCATATGTTTGGATAAAATATAACGTATGTTGATCGAAAGTTTGTTTAACGAGTAGGTTATTGAGAAGGGAAACCCCTTCTCTTTTCCTATACTAAAATTTCGGAAAATTTGATATAATAATATACATCATTTATTATTAATCAATTGGAAATATTTCCAATAAGGAGGTTACACATATGAAGTACGGAATTGCCATCTTCCCTTCAAAGAAGCTCCAAGATTTAGCCAACTCTTATCGAAAACGTTATGACCCTCATTACGCATTGATTCCTCCGCACCTTACATTAAAATACCCGTTTGAAGCAGATGAAGACGAAATAAAAAAAATCGCCGATACCCTGCATCAAATTGCCAAAAAATATGATCCTTTCCCGTTAAAAGTAACCAAAATTAGTTCCTTTCAACCAGTAAATAACGTGATTTATTTAAAGGTGGAGTCCACGGAAACGTTAAAAAATCTGCATAATGATTTACACTCCGGAGAATTAGGCGGGGAACCTGAATACATGTTTGTCCCTCATATTACAATTGGACAAAAGCTGTCAAATGGCGAATTAGCCGACGTATACAGTTCACTACGCATGCTGGACGTTACACATGAGGAAACCATCGACCGTTTCCATTTGTTGTATCAGTTAGAAAATGGTTCATGGACAGTTTATGAAACATTTAGATTAGGAAAGGAATAATGGTTCATGGAAGTTAAGGTCGTTGACACACCTGAGCAATTAGAAGATGCTTTTTTTGTTCGACATGAAGTATTTGTCAAAGAACAAAACGTTCCTCCTGAAGAAGAAATCGATGAACACGAAAATTCAGCAACCCATTTCGTATTATACGATGGAAAGGAACCAGTAGGCGCGGGACGTTTGCGGATTCTCAATGGGAAAGGAAAAATCGAACGAATTTGTGTACTCCCTGCTTATCGAAACAAAGGGGCAGGAAAACTTATTATGAAAGCGATTGAAGAAGAAGCTAGACGAAAGCAATTATCCAAAGTGGTGTTAAATGCGCAAACACACGCGATTCCTTTTTACGAACGGCTCCATTACAAAGTGATTTCTGATGAATTTATGGACGCTGGCATCCCTCATCAAACAATGGAAAAAATATTATAAACGCTTATTCTTTGCTCCTTGGGCAAAGAATAAGCGTTTTTTTATTTGTATGTATGATAACGTTTGAAACCGTCTACAATGAAAATGTATTTATATAGAGGGAGAATCGTTTTATGTATATACAAATTACAATTGAGCTTATTATTGGTTACTTCGCTTTATTGTTTTTAACGAAATTTTTAGGAAAAACACAAATTACCCAAATTACAGCGTTTGATTTTATCTCGGCCCTCATCCTCGGTGAGTTCGTAGGGAATGCGTTATTCGATCAAAATGTTTATATTCATCACATATTATTTGCGATCGGATTATGGGGGTTGTTAATATTTTTTACAGAAATCGCCACGCAAAAATCAAGAAAATTGCGGAATGTACTAGAAGGCACACCGTCCATTGTGATAAGAAAAGGGAAAATTATTTATGAAGAATTGAAAAAAAATCATTTAGATTTAAACCAACTTCAACATCTCCTTCGATCGAAAGGCATCTTTTCTATTCGGGAATGCGAATATGCTCTTTTGGAAACAGATGGGACGATCAGCACCTTAAAAAAACCCGAATATGAATCGGTAACAAAGAAGGATTTGGATCTCTCTTTATCCGCCCCTTCCTTACCTGTTGCCTTAATTATGGATGGAGAAATCATTCATCGTAACTTAGAGCTTGTTGGAAAAGATCAACAGTGGCTAGAATCAAAAGTAAAAAAAGAGGGATTTTCAACCATTCGCGAGGTGTTGTACGCCGAGTATGAAGAAGGGAAAGCCATGATTATACAAGGATATTCGTCTAAATAAGTATGCTTTCTTTAAATTCTTTCATTAAATAGCCGTCCTTTCCCGGTTATGTCTGCAATGAGCTGTTCATTGGTGGAATGAGAAGCTGCAGACTGGTTGCGGAAAAAGGAGGGTTTCTTTTCTTTCTTGGAAAAAGGGACATCCTTTCGCTGAAATCGTGAATCGATCGGTTGAAACATTGATTTATACGTGGCCGTTAACCGATACAGCTCCTTTTGTTCATTAATCAACCGGTGATGAAATTGTTCCCGTTCAAATGAAGAAAGGGGTAAGAGATAACCCATCCGACCACTCCTTTTTTCTTGTATTTACCATATTCATACGTTAGTTACTCTCATTTAATGACCGTAAAAAGAAAGACTTGTCTGATGACAAGTCTCATTTGTTATTTTTGTTAATCATATTGGAAATCGTACCAAAGTCTATTTTTTTGCCATCTTTAATAATTGATTGCACAATTTTATCTTCTAACTCTTTCGACACTGGTTTATTCGCAATTTGAGAAACTCGCTTAATGACTCCACGTATGGTTTTCTCATCATTAAAATTCGCATTTTGCAGCGAATTCGCTAATTCAAATACGTCTTTCATATTGACACCGGTTTTTTTCTCGATGTTCTTAAAAAATTGATTATCCATTTGTTCATTCCGCCCTCCCTTTTATCTACTGTTAACGTATGATACGACATCCTCATTGGTGATAAAAAAAACAAAATGGATGGAATCAACCATACGAGATCCCATCCTTCACCCTCAATCCATTAGCAGAAGCTTGCGCCTACAATAATTAACAAGATGAATAATACAACGATTAACACGAATGTTGATCCTCCGCCGTATCCGCCGTATCCGCCGTAACCACAACCACAGCCGTAGCCGCCGTAACCACCGTAACCAAACATGAACAGTCACCTCACTTTTTGTTAAGCTCACTATTAACATATGTCATTTCTCTACAAACGGTATAGGCACCATCCTAACTCCCCTCGTTTTCTTCCTTGCAAACAAATACCTTTACTTTAAAAAAATAAAAAAAACAGCTCATGAAAGCTGTTTTTAACCTTTTGGCTTAAATATAAGCGCACCGATAAACGCAAAAATAATGGCTGCTGAAATACCAGAACTTGTCACTTCAAACATTCCGGTTAATACACCGACAAGACCGTGTTTTTCCGCCTCTTGCATTGCTCCGTGAACAAGCGCATTACCAAAACTCGTAATCGGAATAGTGGCTCCTGCACCAGCAAAATCAATTAATGGTTCATACAAACCGAATCCTTCTAAAATTGCGCCAATAACAACTAATGTACTTAGCGTATGCCCTGGTGTAAACTTTACTACATCAAACAACAGTTGGCCGATGACACAAATAAGTCCACCAACGACAAACGCCCAAAAAAACATGGCCAGCATATTTCGAGTCACCCTCCTTTATATCCATTCGATAGCCACCGCATGCGCGATGCATGGAATGGATTCATTTTGTTGAAACGTTAATGGACTTAATAAAGCTCCTGTAGCAACTACTAATATTCGCTTATACGTTCCTCCCTTCATTTGGTTCAATAAGTGTCCGTACAAGACTGTTGCAGAACAGCCGGCACCACTTCCCCCAGCTTGCACCGGTTGGCCGTCTCTATAAATCATGAGTCCACAATCTTGGAACATCGATTTATCGATGGCGATTTTTCTTTGATCAAATAACTCTAATGCCACATTACGACCAATTGTTCCTAAATCTCCTGTGACAATGAGGTCATAGTAGGATGGTTCAATGTTTAAATCTTCCAGATGTTGGGTGATGGTTTCCACAGCAGCAGGCGCCATAGCTCCCCCCATATTAAACGGGTCTTTCAATCCTAAATCTAACACTTTTCCAATGGTGGCTGATATAATTCGTGGAGCAGGATTCACCTCCTGCTCTCTTGTCCCGATGAGCGCATATCCTGCTCCAGTGACCGTCCATTGTGCGGTTGGAGGTTTTTGACTGCCGTATTCTGTTGGGTATCGAAACTGCTTTTCTACTGCTGCATTATGGCTTGCTGCCCCAGTTACGACGTAATCAGCACCACCACCATTTATAATCATCGCAGATAACGCTAATCCTTCCATTGACGTGGAACATGCTCCGAAAAGGCCAATATACGGGATACCGATCGAACGAGCAGCAAAACTCGAAGGAGTGATTTGATTGATTAAATCCCCAGATAGGAAAAATTGCACTTGTTGGGGGGATATCTTTTTCTTTTGTAACGCGGTTTGAACAGCATCTTCAATCAGCACTCGATGCGCATTTTCGTACGATTTTTGTCCCATCCATAAATCGTTGTAAAAAAAATCAAAGTCATCTTTTAGTAACCCGTTTTTTTCAAAAGGTCCCCCCACTACCCCTGTCGTAAGGATGGTCGGCTGATTAGGAAATACCCAACTACCATTTCCTTTTTTCATTAAATAACCCCCCATTTAATGAGGATCGTTTTGATAATGGCTATAACAAACGCGGAAAATACACCGAATAAAATGACCGAGCCAGCAAGCTTAAACATATTCCCGCCAACACCTAGGACAAATCCTTCCGTCCGATGTTCGATCGCCGCTGAAATAACTGCATTACCAAAGCCTGTAACCGGTACCGCACTTCCAGCCCCACTAAATTGGCCAATACGGTCATATATACCGAATCCCGTCAACAACATAGAGAAAAATACCATTGTTGCCACGGTTGGGTTCCCAGCCGATTGTTCCGTAAAATTAAAGAAATAAATATAAAAATATGTAACGGCCTGTCCAATGAGACAAATCGTCCCTCCAACAAAGAAAGCTTTAATGCAATTTTTTAACAGTGGACGTTTTATCTCCAATTGCTTTTCTAACTGCTGATACTCTTGTTGAACTTGTTGTTGGTTTTTCATTCCAGAGACCTCCTATGTTTGTTTATCCTTCAATTTAATTAACTTTTTTAATTTTTTATTCGCTTCTTTTTTACTTATTTTTCCTTCATCTAGTTTTTCTTTTAATCGAACAGCTTCAAGAAAAACTTTGTAATCACTGGAGACAGAAAAGTTTTCACCTGGAAATTTCTTCTCTAACGTTTTTTTGAGATTCTTTTCAATTTTTTTCATACGAATACGATAAAGATGCTTCACTTTATAAGCCACTAAAATATCCTCTTCACCTACAATGACGGCCACATCGTATAGTTCTTTCATCTGTTGCACTTCTTTTTTGACTTGAGAAGCGACCGTTTCCTTCTCCTTATTTAGTTCTAACGGAGGGGGATTCGTGGTTTTCAGTAAAGAAAGCTGGCTATCCTTTATTTCATCATTTCCCCCTGCACATCCGAAAAGAAAAAGAACCAACGTAAATGTACTAACAATCCATTGTTTCTTCATCACCATTCTCCTTATGTTTTTTTCGTTATCATTAGTTTTTTCCGAAATTCAGATTTTATGTTTTATCACACGAAAAAACCCGGCATGAGCCGAGTTTAATATCGAAAGAAGCTACGGTATGTTTTTTTCTTTTTTCCGCAGCCACATCCACCTTTTTTTGTTTTCGGATGTTTAACGGTGGTACTATTTTTCTGTACTTTAACCGGTTTTTGTATCATTACCTTTCTCCTCTCTCATGTAAAAGACTGCTCTTTTCTACTATATGTTGCACACATACAGATATTGTTCTTTATGCATGACCTAATTGAACCAATGTTGCAATACAGACTCAATAAGAGCGGCTAAGCCAGCAATACAAAAAAGAAGAATGAACGGAAACGATATGGTTGGATACCACCAATAGGCAGCAAGAACAAAGCCCGTCACCCAAATTCCCATACACCAATAGCAACTTAGCAATTCACCGATAAATCCACGAATCCCCCCTTTTTTCGGCACAAGATACGTTTCCCATTCCCCGTTTTCATCTCTCTCTTTTATTTCTTCAAAAAAAGGGGCTCGGATAAATTCAGTTATACGGTCAAAAACGAGGAGCCGAGTCATCCGAAACACTGCAAAACTTAATATGAATAGGAACAACCAGGAAACATGCATAATTGCGCCCCTTTCTATTGTGCTCTACTTCGTGTATTAGCTCATTCACTAAAAGTCATAAGGTAGGTGAATTAGTAACTGAGAATGATGAATGATGCATTAATCTTGATAAAGAATCTAATGTAGTTGATTTCATAAAAATAAAATTACTGTTGATCGACGTTGCTTTTTGTACGATTCCTTGCGTGGCCGTTGTGTTTATGGACAATTACGAATAACGGAAGGAAACCAGCCAAATAAAATGTATCGGCTGGTTAATTTCTTTGCCCAATCATATGGATATTTTTTATTTGAGACAGCGGGATGTCTTTCGTTTCCCCGTTGAACATACGAATGATTATTTGATCGTTATTTCGACGATAGAGAATCCCTTTAACGGAACCATTCTTTGTTACAAATTCGCATGGCAATGGAGCAATTAAGCTCGGAAAACGAGATAAATAGTCGATTTTTTCTACAACTGATAGCTCTTTGAACGGTTTGACATGACGAACCCTGTAAAGTCCAAACCGATCCTCTCTTGGTTGTTCTACTTGTTCGTTTTCATCTTGTTTTTCCTTCGGCTCATCAAGAGTACCGACTAATGAGCTGACTTCCTTAGTTTGATCTGCTTGTTTTTTCTGCTTTTTTTTTGATTCTTTTACCGATTTTTCATTGGCTCTTGTTTTAAACATATCTTGCATTTTTGGTTTTACTAATTGTAAAGATGGTTGCTGAATATAAAGTAGCGGTTTTTTTGGCTCATTCGATTCTTTTCCCATTAATGTCACCTCCAAATAAAATTCCCTCATCTAAATGTATGCAAGGATAAAGCGGACGTTTCATAAATATTTAATTCGTGTATGGAGGAGCAAATTTTAAAAATAACTTTACAAAATATTGATTGATAATTTATTGATACTGTCATAGTCATGACCTACCTCCTTGAAATAACAAAGGCTGACTCGTTTTTTTATATTCGAGTCAGCCTTTGTTTTATCGTGCTAAAATATGGTAACCAGAGTCTACGTGAATCGTTTCCCCTGTAATTCCACGAGATAAATTACTGAATAAGAATAACGCTGTATCGCCAACTTCTTCTTGCGTAGTTGTACGACGAAGCGGAGCACGCTCTTCAATTTCTTTTAAAATGCTATTGAAATCACTTACCCCTTTCGCACTTAACGTACGAATCGGTCCAGCTGAAATCGCATTAACACGAATACCGTATTTCCCTAAATCGTTGGCTAAATATTTAACACTTGCCTCTAACGAAGCTTTCGCTACACCCATAACATTGTAGTTCGTTACGACACGCTCACCGCCAAGGTAAGTTAATGTCACGATGCTTCCGCCTTCTGACATTAACTCCTTCGCTGCTTTAGCAACAGCCGTTAAAGAGTACGAGCTAATATTATGAGCTAATAAGAAACCTTCTCTTGTTGTATTCATATACTCGCCTTGCAGTTCTTCCTTGTTCGCAAACGCAATACAATGAGCAATTCCATCAATTTTCCCTACGTGTTCTTTGATGGTGGCAAAGCATGCTGCAATTTCTTCATCATTCGTTACATCGCATGGTAATACAAGTGAGTCGTTTCCTTCTAACGTTTCAACTAAGTCACGAACACTTTTTTCGAGACGTTCACCTGCATACGTAAAAATTAATCGTGCTCCAGCATTATGTAAGGATCGGGCAATCCCCCAAGCAATACTACGTTTATTCGCTACACCCATAACAACAAACGTTTTTCCTTTTAACGATAGGGTCATAAAACTCCTCCTATTTTCATCTGTTATTAGTACCTAGTCATAATTTTAACCGAAATTAGGGGATTTGAAAAGAGAAGAACGAAAATCAATTGGTTTTATCCGGAAATCCAAGTAGGATATGTTCATTTACAAAGAAAAAGGCCTCTCCCTGTAACGGAGAGACCTCTTTCAATACTAACATTTCTCACAAAATTCGAGCTCGCGCTTCAGTTCATCGACATATTCTTTCGATCCTGTTACAATGAGTCGATCGCCCATATGAAGTTCCGTATCTCCGTGCGGAACAATGGAATCTTTCCCACGGAAAATGCGGACAAAGATGACATCGCCCGTAAACGGGAATTTTCGTAACGTCATGCCTTCAAACAAATGATTTCGCATATTTATTTCATATAGGCTTGTTTCTTGGTTCGTTAAAATATTGATTACACTTGGTGATTCAATAAGGGCACGTAATAACGCTTTCGTTGATAAAAAGACAGAGAATACTTCGACGTCCTGCTCACGCAATGACTCTTCTAAATCTGGGCTTTCAATGCGGGCAATGACACGTTCGACACCTTGTTCTTTAGCGGCTACGGCAAGGGTAGCGTTTCGTTCTTCGTCACCCGTAGAAATAACGACAATTTCGGCTTCAAAAATTCCTTCCTTTTGGAGCGTTTCAATTTCGTAATCATCAATTTCTTCAATATGAAATAATGAATCGGAGATGATTTGATTGGATTTATCTTGTTTAGTGTGATACAACATCGGTTCATATAACGACGATTTTAGTTCGCGATAAACCGGCATGGTCAATTGGTTCGCTCCAACAATGGCCACTTTGATTTTTGTCACCACTTCCTCTTCAAGTGGGAACAATTTTTTAAACATAATCGGTGTAATCACACATGCGATAACCGCAACTAAAATTAACGTTCCGCTTATTTCCGGTGTAATGACTCCCATCCGCTCAGCAATTTTTGCCGCTGCGATGACTAATGATAATGTGGAAGTTAATAAAAAGGCGGATGCGTGAACCACTTTCCAATCATACCATCTTCTTAAAATCAAGGCTGGAATCCATTTCGAAATAAAGAACGCAAGTAAAAGTAACGGAATCAACATGAGCATTTTTTTGTTACTTAACATTGACCATAAGTCTAACTCAACACCGACCATTACGAAGAATATCGGAATTAAAAATCCGTAGCCAAAAGAATCTAATTTATGCACCAAATCCGGGTTCGGTGATAAAAGCGAAACGAGAACACCAGCTAAAAAGGCTCCCAAAATGTTTTCCGCACCAACCGATTCGGATAAAGCAACGAATAACGTAATTAAGGCAAAAATGGCCCGTGTATCGATTTGAACGGTTCCAGCTGATAACTTCTCCATAAATTTTTTGTTTCGGAATCGTTTGGCAAAGATATAGAAGAAAACACACGCTCCAAACAAAAGAAGTAATAAAAACATATTACCGTGTCCAGTATCATTTAACGACACGAACAAAGCGAGTAAGATCATCGTCACTAAATCAGCAATCACCGCAATAAGCAAAATCGTTTGACCAATAGGTGACTTCATAATATGTGCTTCTTTTAACGTTGGTACGACCACACCAAGAGAAATGGTGGAAATAATTATGGTCATTAATAAGACGTTATCTATAAGACCTAACAGAACAAACACGTATGACAACGCTAATGACACAAGAAAAATTCCAATAAAGACGATCATTGAAACGAGAAAACGGTTCGGTTCTTCTTTTCCATTCGGTAATTTTTCTCGTTTTTTCCCGTTCGAAAAAGCCGAGAAATCAATTTCTAACCCACTTAAAAACATTAAAAAAATGAATCCGAGAGTAGATAATGTCTCTAGCCACATGTCAGGTTCGACAAGGTCAAATCCACTTTTTCCGATAAACAAACCCATAATAATTTCTGCAATCACGACAGGAATAGCGTTTAATTTTAATCGATGTAACAAAATGGGCGTGATGAAGGCCACTAAAATAACGATAACGAGTGATGTAACTGATGCATGTTGCTCCATCCCCATTCTCCTTTCCCTACTTCTTTTCCCATACTTTTTTGACAAACGATTTGTATTACTATATGCTGATTCTTTCCTCTCACATCTTTATGTTCGATGGGGATTGCAAAAGAACTTCTGTCGATTATACCATCTTTTTATAAAAAACATAATACTTTTTATTCCGTTTTCCTACACCAAAAAGGCTATACTTAAAATGGAAGACCTTTATATACTAACAAATCTCAACCAGTCCTTATATAAAATTCTACCTTTGACTTTGACACTTTATTTACCTTTTTAAAGGAAAAAGAAAGAAAACGCAAGAAAAATAGATGAATTTAACAAAACTTTTTAGGAGGACACCATGAAAGTCGATATTATTGGAGATATCCACGGTTGTTGGGATGAATTTTACGAACTGACAAAAATGCTCGGTTACGATTGGCAAAGCGGATATCCGATTCATCCTTTTGGGAGAAAATTAGCATTTGTAGGCGATTTAACGGATCGTGGCCCCCACTCATTAAAAGTGGTAAAAACGGTGTACAAGCTTTGGAAAAACAACCTCGCCTTCTATGCTCCTGGAAATCATTGCAACAAGCTTTATCGGTATTTTTTAGGAAGGAATGTCCAAATTACACATGGGTTAGAAACGACCGTCGCTGAATTTACCGCCCTACCGCCTGAAAAACAAAAGGAAATCAAAAAAAAATATATGGAGCTGTACGAACAATCTCCCCTTTATCATGTACTAGATGATCATAAACTGGTCATCGCTCACGCAGGCATAAAAGAAAAAGATATCGGTCGAACAAATAAGCGAATTCAAACGTTTGTCTTATACGGTGATATTACAGGGGAAACGCATCCTGATGGAACGCCCATCCGGAGAGATTGGGCTCAATCGTATCATGGAAAGGCACTTATTGTGTATGGTCATACACCCGTGAAAGAACCTCGATGGGTGAATCGAACGGTCAACATTGATACAGGCTGTGTATTTGGTGGGAAACTCACCGCTTTACGTTATCCTGAGTTAGAAACCGTAAGCGTCCTTTCTTCTATGCCGTATGTTCCAGAAAAATTTAAATCGATCGGATAACAAAAAAGGACGAACCGTTCATTTGGCTCGTCCTTATTCACATTCCTTCCACGCTGTAAGCATGTCTTCCGGAATGGGAGCGCGAAACGAAAGAATGTCTTCTTTTAACGGGTGATAAAAAGACAACTCACTACAATGGAGTGCTTGTCGATGAATATATTTCCGAGAACCTCCGTATAATTCATCTCCTAGCAATGGGTGTCCAAGATAAGACATGTGTACCCGAATTTGGTGCGTTCTCCCTGTTTCTAACCGAAGTTGAACATGAGAGGCGGTTCTTTTTTCCGCAATGACTTCGTAATGTGTGCATGCATATTGCCCATCTTCTCGTACTTCTCGTTCAATGATACTGGTGTCTTTTCTTCCAATCGGTGCTTCAATCGTTCCTTTTTTCGTTTTCAACGTTCCTTCGACAAATGCTTGATAAGTCCGTTTTACCTTTCCTCTTTGCTGCAATTGACTGAATAAATGATGAACATATCGATGTTTTGCCACTAACACTAACCCCGACGTATCCCGGTCAAGTCGCGTCACGACATGGACCGTTGCTTCGTATCCTATTTTTTCATAGTAACCTATAATTGCGTTAGCTAAACTCCCTGAAGGATGCTCCCGGGAAGGGATGGTATTCATGTGCGGAGGCTTATTGATTACCAGCACATCCCGATCTTCATAACAAATTTGGAGGGGAATGTCCTCCCCCTTGACCGTCGTTTGCTCATGGGGAAAGGTCACCGTTAATTGATCGCCTTCTTGCAATCGGTAGCGAACATTTTGTTCGATACCGTTGACCGTAATCTTTCCACCTTTAAATTTAATGGCAGTTAGAGTGGTTTTGGAAATATGGTGTTGTAGTAAAAAATCCCGTATCAATTGATTTTGTTCATTCTTACGTATGACCCACGATAAAGTAAAAGGACTCATTGACAACGACCTTTCATGTTATTATTCATCCGCTATGAAGGAATCGTGCACTCGTTTCCAAAAAGGGAACGGTCGAAATCTGGCAAACCGGATTTTTTCATCAGCCACCCGAAACTGAATTGATTTCACATCTTTATGTAATAACGTCAAATGGTCAATCGTAATGAGAAAATCCGGACCATAGACCGGTTTTAACATACACGTATGATGGGCAGGTAATATAAGCGGTGAACCTATTGTACGGAACACTTTATTATTAATGGAAGCCATTTCAGCAATTTGAATGGCTTGTAATGACGGGTGAATAATCGCTCCCCCGAGCGCTTTATTGTAGGCCGTACTTCCTGATGGGGTAGATATACACAGTCCGTCTCCGCGGAATCGCTCAAAGTGTTGCCCACGAATTTCTACGTCCATCACTAGGGTTCCTTCGACACTTTTGACTGTCGACTCGTTTAATGCTAAATACCGCGATTCTTTCCCCCCATGTTGGTATCTAATGATCACTTCTAGTAACGGATATTCAATGATTTGATACGGGGTTTTCGCAATCGCAATGACTAGTTTTTCGATTTCTTCAGGCACCCAATCTGCATAAAAGCCTAAATGGCCGGTATGCACCCCAACGAAAGCAGTTTTATCTAAGCGGGAGCTATACCGGTGAAACGCATATAAAAGTGTTCCGTCTCCACCTACAGAAATCACAATATCTGGTTGATCTTCATCATAAATTAAATCAAAATCTTGGAGATACGTTCGCATTTTATGCATCAACGTATTCGATTTAGAGTCTCCTTTGGATGTGATGGAAAATCTCATCGTACGCCACCCTTTTCATTAGATTGCTAGAAGATTAATCGTTACTTTTTAATTTGTCTTGTTCATTTTTTTCTTTTTTCTTTGTAAAAAATGCTTGTGCCTCTTGAATTTCTTCCCGAATTTGCGACATTTCTTCGTCCAATAGGAATGCGGCTTCCGCAGCTCGTTGCAATCTCGTTTTGATTTCTTCTGGGAATTGACCTTTATATTTATAATTTAACGAATGTTCAATCGTCGCCCAGAAATTCATTGCTAGCGTACGAATTTGAATTTCCGCCAAAATTTTTTTCTCCCCATAAATCGTCTGCACAGGATATTCAATGACGACATGATACGAACGATATCCGCTCGGCTTTTTATGAGAAATGTAATCGCGCTCTTCCACGATACGGAAATCATTTCGCATTCGAAGCAATTCTACAACTTTTTTAATATCGTCAACAAATTGACACATCATTCGTAGCCCAGCAATATCTTGCATTTCCGTTTCTAATTTATCTAACGGAATTCCTTTTTGATTCGCTTTATCTAAAATACTCGCAATCGGTTTGACTCTTCCTGTCACAAACTCGATCGGCGAATGGACGTTATTTAATTCGAATTGGGCACGCATTCCTTTTAATTTTACTTTTAATTCTTCGACCGCTTGTTTATACGGCGCCAAAAATAAATCCCAATGTTTCACCGATGACCACCTCAACAAATCCCCTATTTTCCAAGAAAAATATGTTCTACTTTTTCGACCATTTTTTCCCCATAATTGCCGTTTCCTTCGATATTGGCCACTAAGTACTGTAATTCTTCAACCGCATTTTCAAGCACGAGTTCTTCGTGATTACTTACGATTTTGACTTGAAGCTGTTGTTCCATCGCTTCTTTGAGCTGAGACCAAATCGTTTCGTGTAAATAAATATATGTATACTCATTTTGCTCCTTTACTAAATAAACGAACGCTAATTCGTCCGAATCAACAATCATTTGTCCAGAAGGCACCATATCATTCAATGAGACCGGTTCTGTTGGTTGTAATGTTAATGTTGAGTTTTCAATGGTTGCTGTTTGAATATGTACCTTTTTTCTCATGAAAATACCCCTTCCACTTTCATATCCTTATTTATTTTAACATACTCCCCCTTTATTCTTCTAAATATTGATGTTTTCTTTTTCAAAATAGATAATAAAGCTAGAAGAATAGAGAAAGGACGAATCGCGTTGACGAAAGAAGTAGAAATCGAATTTAAAAATATGCTAACAAAAGTGGAGTTTGATCGACTCGTTGATTTTTTTCAAGTTCCTCCCTCTGCTTTTATCACTCAGCATAATCATTATTTTGACACCCCTTCATTTGACTTGAAAGAGAAAGGGGCTGCTTTACGTATTCGCGAAAAAAACGGAGCATTTGAATTGACGTTAAAACAGCCGCATCCAAATGGACTTTTAGAAACTAATGAACCGCTGACAAAAGATGCAGCTGAAGCGATGCTTACTGAAGGAAAATTTATGGCTGGAGAAGTTGCGCATGAATTAGAAAAAATGAACATATCCTTATCTACGATCAAGCATTTTGGAACGTTAAGTACAGATCGAGCGGAGCTTACATATAAAAACGGGCTACTTGTCCTAGACCATAGCTACTATTTATCGAAGGAAGATTTTGAGATAGAATACGAAGTGACAGATCCTGTAAGCGGAAAACAAGCTTTTGACAAATTACTGCAACAATTGGCGATTCCTACTCGTCCACCGAAAAACAAAGTAAGACGATTCTACGAGGAGAAATATCGTCAGCTTCAAGCTGACCGAACGGAGGAAAGGAAGTAGACGATGAATATTCAACAGCTTCAAGCACTTCTACAAATTCAAGCAATACGTAGCTTTCGGTCCGCTCCAATCGAAAACAGTTATGCAACGGACAGCTTTGCTTCCGTCTTTGCAGAATGGCTAAAAAATGATGAACCAACCACTCCGGCAATGACAAAAAGGAAGAGACCGCTTCCTGTCATGCCGACTAATAAATGGATCATTTTACATAAAAATGTCGAAACGCTGATTCAAAAAGCTGCCCAAACGTATAATGTACCTAAAAAATTAATAAAGGCCATTATTCAACATGAATCGAATTTTAATCCAATGGCCGTAAGCCGTGCGGGGGCATCTGGATACATGCAGCTCATGCCGTCTACCGCTAAAGCGCTCGGAGTAACCAACATCTTTGATCCTGAACAAAATATAATGGCTGGTACAAAATACTTACGTCAGCTATTAGACCAATTTAATGGAGATTTAGATTTAGCATTAGCGGCATACAACGCTGGTCCTGGAAATGTGAAAAAACATGGAGGAATTCCTCCGTTTAAAGAAACGATCGCATATGTGCAAAAAGTAAAAGAAGCATTTTTAGCCTAGAGATGAAACGTCAATTTAAGCGTGTCTTAAATTGACGTTTTTCTTTTACATGTTGTCTCAGTATAATGGGAGTTGCCCTTCAATTAAGCATTATGTTTGAGATATAAAATGGGCATTGCTAAAATAGGACATACAAAATTGACTAAAAGGAGTTTTTTAAATGGTCGAGAAAGTAGACACGCCGTATCAGTTAATCGGTGAACAAAAACTCTCGATGCTCGTTGATGCCTTCTATCGTCGAGTCAAAGCTCATCCGGACTTATCGCCTATTTTCCCGGACGACTTAACGAATACAGCCCAAAAACAAAAATTGTTTTTAACCCAATTTTTAGGTGGACCGCCGCTTTATTCTGAGCGATATGGTCATCCGATGCTTCGGGCGCGCCATTTACCTTTCCCAATTACGCCAAAACGTGCGAATGCCTGGCTAGCTTGCATGAATGAGGCGTTAGACGAAGTGGAAATTTCGGGTCCATTAAAGGAGTATTTAATGCAACGGTTTACATTAACCGCTCATCATATGGTGAATCAACCTGAACATGAAGGTGAGCCACATTGAGCCATTTGACTTTTTGTACAAATTCTGATAACAAGCCAATCGAGATTTATTTCTTTATAGATCCTCTTTGCCCGGAATGTTGGGCATTGGAACCATACATTAAAAAACTCCATATTGAATATGGACAATACTTTCGCCTAAAACACGTGTTGAGCGGAAATTTAGCTAGGTTGAACATAACAGCTCGCAAGCATCATGAAAATATCGCTGAAATTTGGGAACGAACGGCTAGCCGTTCCGGAATGTCCTGTGATGGAAGCTTATGGTTGGAAAATCCAATTGAGTCACCGTTTATTGCGTCCATTGCAATTAAGGCAGCAGAGCTGCAAGGACGTAAGTATGGATTGAAATTTCAACGTATTCTTCAAGAATATGTCTTTTTAGGTAAGCAAAACATTTCTGATATCAATATTTTAGTGGAAGTGGCAACAAAAGCTGGTCTGGATGTTACGGAATTTAAAAAGGACCTTCATTCAGAAAGTGCAGCCAAAGCCTTTCAATGTGACTTAAAAATCACCTCGGAAATGGAAGTAGACGAAATTCCAACACTCGTCTTTTTTAATGAAAACATTGAGGATGAGGGTTTAAAAATTTCAGGCATTTATCCGTATGATATATACGTCACGATATTAGAGGAAATGTTAGGGAAAAAGCTAGAACCACTACCAAAACCACCGTTGGAAATGTTTTTACAACACTTTAAACTTGTTGCAACAAAAGAAATTTCAGTCGTCTACGATCTTTCCATGGCAGAGGCCGAACGAGAAATGAAAAAATGGGTCCTTCAGAATAAAGTCGAACGAATACCTGCGAAGTACGGCACATTTTGGCGTTATAATGGGGACAAACAAAACGAGTACTAGTATTCGAAAAAAATGATATGAAAATAATAAATAGAAACACCCTAGCCTTTGAGGCTAGGGTGTTTCTTTCTACGAACAAAGGGGATGGGAGAAATTTTTCACGGTCAAACAAAGGGGTATATGTTTGCTTGTGATCAACCTCACGAATAAAATATAACATATCTCGACAAATTTTTGCAACACTTTGTTTTTTATTTCACAATATTGTCATATTTTTATTTCCGACACATATATTAATACTCCTAACATCCTAATGGAGGACGGTTTTCATGAAAAAAATCATGCTTAGTTTCATGATCTTATTGATCGTTTTTTCATTTGGATTACACATCCTCGGCTTATTAAATTTAATTCCTATTTATCTCACTTCACCACTATTGCTTCTTTCATTTTTACTATTCTTCTATTATTTTAATGAGCGGAAACGGTTTAGAGGATTTCGTTAAAAAAGGAGAACACTTATACCTTCGTGTTCTCCTTTTTCACGTTAGTATCATTTCATTTAAGATAACAAGCTTTCTAATTCATTTAGCCGTTGCTCAAATACTTGACATGCTTCCTCAATCGGTTGGGACGTTGTCATGTCCACCCCAGCTTTTTTCAACACTTCGATTGGATAATCAGAGCATCCAGCCTTTAAGAAATCAATATATCGGGTAACAGCTGGCTCACCTTCTTCTAAAATTTGTTTGCTAAGAGCGGTTGCGGCACTAAAACCTGTCGCGTATTGATAAACGTAGAAATTGTAATAGAAGTGTGGAATACGGGCCCACTCCAAGCCAATTTCTTCGTCAACGACCATATCAGGACCGAAATATTTTTTATTTAATTCGTAATATTCTTTTGTCAGTAACTCGGCGGTTAACGCCTCTCCACGTTGCGCTTTCTCATGAATCAATTGTTCGAATTCGGCAAACATTGTTTGACGGAAGACGGTTGCTCGGAAATCGTCTAAATAATGGTTTAATAAGTATAAGCGGTGCTTTTCATTCGTTACAGTCTTTAATAAGTAATCATTTAATAAGTTTTCGTTACAAGTAGAAGCAACTTCAGCGACAAAAATCGAATAATGTCCGTACGTGTACGGTTGATACTTTCTCGTTAAATAGCTATGGACACTATGTCCAAATTCGTGAACTAACGTAAATAGATTATTCATATCGTCCTGCCAGTTCATTAAAATATACGGATTCGTTCCATACGTTCCGGATGAATACGCCCCACTGCGTTTCCCGACGTTTTCAACTACATCGACCCAGCGATTTTCTAGTCCTTCTTTTACGATATTTATATATTCTTCGCCTAATGGGGCAAGTCCCTTCAACAGATACTCTTTTGCTTCTTCATATGTAACTTTCATTTTCGATTCTTTCACAAGCGGTGTATACACATCGTACATATGAAGTTCATCGACACCAAGCACTTTTTTGCGTAATGAAATGTACCGGTGTAATAACGGAAGATGCTTATTAATGGTTTCGACTAAATTGTCATATACTTTTTCCGGAATGTTATTTTCTGAAAGAGCAGCTTGACGTGCGGACTCATAATTGCGTACTTTCGCATAAAAATTATCTTTTTTCACTGCCCCGCTTAGCGTGCTAGCAAACGTATTTTTAAACTTGCCGTACGTGTCATACATTGCTTTAAACGCATCTTGACGAACCCGTCGATCCTCGCTTTGCATAAACTGAATAAATCGTCCGTGGGAAAGTTGAACTTCTTCTCCGTTTTCATCCTTAATAGTCGGAAATTCCAAATCTGCGTTATTGAGCATACCAAACGTTTGACTTGATGCATTGAGTGCTTGGGATGCTTCTGCAAGCATTTCTTCTTGCTCAGCAGATAATACATGTGGCCGCTTGCGTGTAATTTCTTCTAATGCATGCTCGTATAGCTTCAAATCTTCATTTTGGGCAATAAATTGTTTTAAGCGTTCTTCCGGGATCGATAAAATTTCAGGAACCATAAACGATAACGCACTGGAAAGTTGGCTATATAAATATTTCGCACGGTCATCTAAACCTTGATAGAACGTATTCGTTGTATCTTGATCGTAACGCATATGGGCATACACGTACAATTTCCCTGTTCTTTCAGAAATCTTGTCTTGAAATTGAAGAGCTTCGAGTAGCCGCTCCGCACTTTCGATTAGAGTTCCTTTAAATTGTTCTGCTTTTTGAATTTCGTTAGCCACACTCTGATATTCTTTTTCCCATTCCTCGTCGCTTGCAAAAATATCTTCTAGTCTCCATGTTAAATCTTCAGGGACTTCATGTCGCTTTGGTAATTGTTTTACTTTGGTTTCGTTTGCCATAGACACCCTCCATTGGAAAATTATTCTGTCTTTAAACAATTCTTGATATTTTCACAAAATCCTTTCATCTTTTACTATTATTTCGTTCCAATCTACTAATGTCAAAAAGGATGCGTGATGCGTTTGGACAAGCGATGAGCAATATCTTTTTCTAGTTTCTCCAATTCCAAAAGGGTATACGGTATTTTTGGTTTGTCAATGATTCGATAGACCTCTTTCGTCTCCCTTTTTAAAACATGTAAATGAGTGAGCACATTGAAATAGGAAACGACTGCTTTGTTCAATGAGTACGAAACAAGCGGCATGGAACGTTGATGTAACCATTTTCTCTTTAAACACATTTGCAGTACCTTTGTACCCTCTTGAACGAAACATACTTCTCCTTTTTTTCTTTGATGTATGAGGGAAAAATAAAGATATCCTTGCCAATCGAGCACAGATGGCGTAAACATCAAATTTTCACGTAAAGGAAGTCCAACGACGAGAGGTAATGTCCATACGGTCGTTTGCTTTTTAGATAAAAATTGTAAGAAGGAATCGGTTCGGTGTGGATAACGAATACGTTCTTGCAGCATGTAACGCCTTTCTTGAAACCAGTGATCATATAATGCGGATAGAGACGGAAGACTTGAAGGCGGATGAATAGGAAAGGTCGCCCTTGTAAGGGGAACCGTCATCTTTTTTGTAAACACTTTGTGAGAGGTAATAGAAAGTAAATGGGTATAAAAAATAAAGGATTGCGTGTCTGGGGAAAACGTACATAACCAAAATCCTGCGTACTCATCGTATTGGACAAACAGGGACTGAAATCGATTCAAACGAACCATTTCGGGAAAACGTGCGATTTCTGTTAAAGGATGCCCATAAATCCAAACCGGGCAAATGCCTAGTTGGTTATATTGATTCGTACGAGTGATAAAAATAGAAATAGGAATGGTCGCACATTGATATTCAATAGCATACGAAGAATGGGAGGAAATGAAAAGATCGGGGCGTTGTCTTGTCTGTCCAATGGCCTTCTCTAAATAGACATGATCGTTTTGGGATTGAAGCCATTGATAAAGAAGCCATTTTCCTTGCAAATGCTGGTCAGTTTCTCCTTCACTCCAACAATCACACCTTTTTCTTACGTGAGCAAAATGAGGACTTTTCACTTGACCTATTTTTAACATAACTGGCTCGTGGCACCCTGGACAATAAAAGGAATACTTCTTTCTTAAGCGGAATAACTTGTCTCGTTTCATCCCAGGATGAACGGTAATACTTGTACCATCATTCGTCTTAGCAGTAATCAATCAATCGCCTCCTTTAATCTAAAAAAAGGGAATCCCCTCTTTATTATAAAAGAGGGGACAGCAAACGGGAAGTTGATTCGACAATTCGATGAAAAAGCGATCGTTTTTTAAACTGTTCGTAATCAATTTCATCAGCATTTTGTAAGTCATTTAAAAAGTCGTTCACTAATGTTTGCGTACTATTGGTACGATATAAAAAGGCATTTACCTCAAAATTTAAATGGAAGCTTCGCATATCCATATTAGATGTACCAATCGATGCTAATTCTTCATCAACAATCATAATTTTACTATGCAAAAATCCTTTATTATATTCGTATATTTTTACACCGGCTTCAAGCATTTCCGGAAAATACGACCTCGATGCGTAAAATACAATTCGTTTATCAGGACGCTTCGGGACTAACAACCGGACGTCAATCCCGCTTAACGCCGCAATTTTTAACGCAGAAAAAATATCTTCATCTGGAATAAAGTATGGAGAAGCAATCCAAACGGACTTTTCTGCTGATGTGATCATAGAAAAGAAAATATTTTTCAAAACACTCCATTCGTTATCCGGCCCTCCTGCAATTAACTGAACTCCCCCACTGTCTTGAACAGGGACTGGATTAGGAGACAAATAACCTGGTGAAAAGAAGCTATCGTTCGTCATGTAATACCAATCTTGTAAAAAGATGAGCTGCAGGGTGCGAACGGCTTCCCCCTTCACCATTAAATGCGTATCTCGCCAAAAGCCAAAATGTTCATTTAACCCTAAATACTCGTCACCGATATTCAAGCCACCGACAAAACCAATATTGCCGTCAATAACAATAATTTTACGGTGATTGCGGAAATTAAACTTATTATTTAAAAATGGTAACTTAACAGGACCAAACGGTACCATTTCGACCCCAGCATCCCGTAATTCTTGAATATAAGCAGAAGAAAGTTTCCACGAACCGACGGCGTCATATAAAAAACGAACGGTCACTCCCGAACGAGCTTTTCTAATCAAAATGTCTTTAATTTTGGTTCCAATGCCATCGTGGCGAACAATATAATATTCTAAATGGATGTGATGTCTCGCTTTTTCTAGCTCTTGTAAAATGTGATCAAACGTTTCTTGACCGTTTGTTAAAACTTTCGTTTCCGTTGCAAATGAAATTGGGCTATTTCCTAAACGATGGGCAAGACGGAACAGTTTTTGTTGATGTTTTCCTAATTGATGAATTTTTTCTTCCGCTCGTTCATCGATTCGTTCATATTTACTATACGCTTCTTGGTCTAAAATGTATTTTTTTCGAAAAATCCGTTCTTTCCGATAGTTGCGCCCAAACAAAAGGTAAAAAATAAAGCCAACTAGCGGAAAGCTCCCTAACACCACCAGCCAAGTTAATGTTTGGGCGGGATGACGATTTTCTAAGAAAATTAAAAAACTAATAAACAAAACGGAAAAAGAAATAAACAAACTAAAATATTTTAGTAATTCAGATGGAAATTGATTTTGAAAAATCAAATAAATGCCGATTAATAATAATAAGAAGATGATCACCCGTACCGTGTTTCTCATATAAACACCTGCCCAACCAAAATCAACATGTCTTCCTTTTAGAAATATACCTTATTTTCATAAAAATTGGGAGAAAAACGTAAGTAGTATGTACAAAGAAAAAAGGTTGTCACATGCCAAGACAACCTTTTATGAAGAGAAATAGTTATTTAATTGTTCGAATACATTTTCAGAAATAATCACTTTCCCGTATTCTTCTAAACGATGAACAGTTACTGGTGATTCTTGTCCGTATTCGAGTAAAATACTTAAAATGTCGTCAATTTCATCTTCTTCGAACGTACCCTCTGGAAACTCGACTTGAAGAAAGTATTTATTTTCAAACGAGAATAGCTTCGTTTTTAATTGCTCAAGACGGGGGCGTTTTGCTAAAGCTAACACGTGCTCAAAATCTTGAAACATTAACGTAAAATCTAACGTTTCATCATCTGTTTCAGATTCGATATGGAAATGTTCATCCAAAAACTGCTCAATGCGCTCGTCAACAGGAAAGTCTCGCAGTTTATCTTCAGGAATCGGAAGTTCAAATCGCTGACCATCTTTCGAAATTTGTGCTTTGGTCACTACCACTTCTAGTCCTTTTTCCAACGCTTGCACTTGAATCCATAGTGGACCTTCAAACGTAAAATCTTCTTCTTGATGAATTTCATCCATCATTTCCCAGAATAGTTCTTCGCTCCGTTCCCGATTATACCAAATCTCTTCACGGTCAAAGCCGCGCTCTTCTATATCAACGTATGAAATGTAAAACTTAACGGTGTTTTCGTTAATGCGTTCGATTTCCATTGTACACCTCTCCCTTCCGTTAGAAAGTAATGAAGGGATTGAACACCCCAATTAAGAACGGAAACTGTGAGACTTGAGCACTATTGATGTTGGTAATTCTATTTTATGATAAAAATTAATGAAATGGAAACAAAATATCTTCCCATTTCTAAAATCAACGTCTGCCTATCACTAGTATTGTCACATCATTTTAACGAAAAATAAGTGCAAATTCAAGCCAGAAATTTATAAATATTACGTATATTTTCTTCTGAAGTTCGTGGATGTATGCTTTTAATGTAAAAAAAGAGCTGACACTTTAACTGTCAGCTCAAACGGGACTTAGTTTACCATTTTTTGTGCTTCGAGTAACTGGAACGTACGTACTTTTCTTGGTAAGAAACGACGAATTTCATCTTCATTATATCCCACTTGTAAACGCTTTTCATCCATAATAATCGGACGGCGCAATAAACCTGGATTATTTTGAATTAATTCAAATAAGTCTTGTAGTGGAAGTGTATCTAAATCGATGTTTAGCTTTTGAAACGCCTTGGAACGTGTGGAAATAATTTCGTCCGTTCCATCCTCCGTCATACGTAAAATTTCCTTAATTTCATCGATCGTTAATGGCTCAGAAAAAATGTTACGTTCTTTGTAAGGAATTCCATGTTCTTCAAGCCATGCTTTTGCTTTACGACATGATGTGCAACTTGGTGTTGTGTACAATGTTACCATCATGCATCACTCTCCTTAAAAGAAAATATATGTGAATCGACTGAACGAAGATGTCAAAATCATTTTTTATTTATAATTACTATAAATAAAAAATCTATATAGTTTATTATATACTATTTAGCGAACTAAAGATATAGTTTTAATAAAAATTTCACATTTCCTTTTATGCAATTCCACCCTACAACAAACACATTTTTCATTCTATTAAGTTATACGAAATATAATGCAAAAAGGTTTCATTTTTTATTTAAATTTCCTCTAAAATATCCTTTTGGCGGTTTTCCTCAAATGTCAATACTTCTTCTACAGGTTGGTATGATTCTCCATATAAGTCCTCATCTTTATAGGTATGAATCATTTCGTACGTTTTTTTCATCGCTTCATAAACAAGCTCTTCCGGTTCATTATTCGGTGCCCAATATAAAATTTCCATTTCGTTAATTTTGTTTGTTGCAAGCGATCGACGACGATATCCAATGCTGGACGCGTGCTCAAAACCTTCACGTTTATAAAAACGTAACCGTTTTTCGGTATCGGAATCTTCATAGTCTAAAGGCTCAACTTCTAAGATAATCGGTTTTCCTTTCTTTTTTAATTTTTCAATCAATTGGTGTCCTAATCCTTGACCACGAGCATTTTTAGAAACAAATAAATAATCAATAAAAATAAAATCATCTAATTCTGCATACATCAAAACATGATTTGGCCCTTCGTCTTTATGATAAATTTCGCCTCTTTCCTTTAGTAAAGTTTCCATATGTTCCCTCGACTTCATTTCTTCAATCGGGAAATATTGACTTAATTTTTCATACCAATGCATACACTCAACTCCCTTTTCTTCCATTTGATTATTATTTTTCCCTCGCTAGCATTTCATTCTGTACAACCTTCATACAAATAAAATGAACAAGAAAAATGGAGGGGGTATTACGTGGGCATCGTCATTGAATTACTTTTATTAACGATTTTTATTGTAGGGATTACAGCTTTTTTAGGTGTAATAACGAACTCTTTAGGAGAATGGTTGTTCAGCCGTTCTTCATCAAGAGAGTTCATCGTGCAAACAAAAAGAACGCAACAAAATTGGAACAAAATTCATCGCTTACGTAAATGACATTCATGTTATACCCGTTTTTTTCGGAAATAAACAACAAATCTCCCATTCAAGGGAGATTTGTTGCATTTAAGGCGTATAATCGACTCCTGGTGTATAATGGTTACCTGCATTCCAAATTAAAAACTCTTGTATACCATGATCATGTAACGCACGTATTTGGGCTTCCACTTCTTCTTTTCCATACACTTGATAATTACCTTTCCCTAACCAAGAGGCGGTAAAATCTTGAATCCATGGACGCGAGATTGGCGGGGATTCGAGTTGACTTAATTTTTCATTCTCTACTTTTGCATACTCGCTTACTAGTCGATATGGCTCTAAGTCAGGTTTACTAATGCCAAAATACGAAGTCCAATGACTTGGATAAATCATCGAAGAAATCACATCAACATGTTCTGATATTTTGGAGAAATTTTGTCCAATGCCAGGCGCTTCTGGTAGAGTAGCCGTATATCCGAAAATATCGACGGAAACCTTTACACCATAAGGTTCTAGCTGTTTTTTTGCATAGGCCACAAAATCGGTGACCGCTTTTACTCGTTTTTGAACATTATCTAGCTCGATTTGTTCATAGTCACCCATACTGTATGTCAAAATTTTATCACGTTTTTCAAATCCTTCTGGGAACCGTACGTAATCAAATTGAATTTCTTGAAATCCCATTTTTGCTGCTTCTATAGCAATTTGTACGTTATAATTCCAAACATCTTTGACGAATGGATTTACAAACGACTCCCCACGCCCATTTTTCCATACTTGATTTTGATTGACAAAGGACCACTCCGGCTTTTTACGTGATAATACCGAATCTTTAAAGACGACGATACGGGCGATCGGATAAATTTGTTTTTCTTCTAACGTTTTTAATAATGCTTTTGGATCTTTTATATAATTTTGTCCAATGTCATAAAAAGGAGAATTCTCACTTGGAACATATGTTAAATTGCCCCAATCGTCTTTAATATCAATTACCATGGCATTTAAATCACTTGATTCAATAAGCTGAATGAGTTCTTGAAAACGGTTGCCCCCGGCTGAATGTCCCGTTACATAAATTCCTCGGACGGCATCTGGATATTGAAACGTCAATCCCGAATCATACACAAACCGTTTTAAAGGTTGTTCCCATTGTTTCGTCAACGGGCCATGTTTTCTTTCAGTGTGGATGAGGTTCGTTTGTGTCCCGAAAACAGGTGTAGAAAGGGACAGAATAAGCACGATGACGAGAAAAAAGGTTAATCGTTTGATGGTAACCACCTATGAATCTCCTCTCAGACGTATATTTTGTCAGTATTTACTATTATTCTATCAGTAATTACAGATGAGAAAAATGAAGTTATTAAATTTTTGTCGAATTTCCGAGGAAATTGCTTACAACCGTTCACCTCCTTTTAATAAATGTATTCACTTATTGTTCATACCTTAACTATTTCTAAAAAGAAAAGTCATTGTAGCAAAATGATACACTCGAAAAAAAGAATAAAGCGATCCCCATATGAGGGAGATCGCTATTATTGACCGTATTTACGTTTATACATTTCAAATTCTGATTCTGAACAGTAGACGAAGTGACCTGGTTTCACTTCACGCATTTTCACTTCTTCGCCTTCTTTGTAGTTATGAATGCTTGGATCATAAATTTTCCGTTTACGGGAGCGCTCGTATTCTGGATCTGGTAACGGAATGGCTGATAACAATGCTTGAGTATATGGATGAATTGGATTGTTGTACAGCTCATCACTTGGTGCTAACTCTACTAATTTACCAAAATACATTACCCCAATACGGTCACTAATATATTTTACCATCGATAAATCGTGAGCAATGAATAAATAGGTTAACCCTTTTTCTTTTTGGAGTTTTTTCATTAAGTTAACGACTTGGGCCTGGATGGATACGTCAAGGGCAGATATTGGCTCGTCCGCAATAATGAATTCAGGTTCAACCGCTAATGCGCGGGCAATTCCGATCCGTTGCCGTTGACCGCCAGAGAATTCGTGTGGGTAACGGTTGGCGTGCTCACGGTTCAATCCAACTGTTTCTAACAGTTGATAAACTTTTTCCATCCGTTCTTCTTTCGATTTCGCTAGCCCATGAATATCAATACCCTCGGCAATAATATCAGCCACCTTCATCCGTGGGTTTAACGATGCGTAAGGGTCTTGGAAAATCATCTGCATCTTACGGTTAAATTCTTTCAATTCCGCACGAGATTTTTTACCATGTACGTTTTTTCCTTTGAATAGAACTTCTCCATCTGTCGCATCATACAGACGAATAATCGTACGCCCAGTCGTTGATTTTCCACAACCGGACTCACCAACGAGTCCTAATGTTTCTCCTTTATAAATATCAAAGGAAATGTCGTCAACCGCCCGTACTTCGTTTGGTTTTCCCACGTTAAAATATTGCTTTAAATTTTTAATTTCGAGTAACTTTTCTCTTTGCTCCATCAGTTAGTTCCCCTCCTTTTTGGGAGATGTGCTGTTTGCTTTAAACTGTTGCATCCGCTTCTTCACCGCTTCTGGCGGTTCCACTTTTGGTGCATCTGGATGTAGTAACCATGTGGCTGCATAATGAGTATCCGACACTTTGAACATTGGCGGCTGTTTTTCTAAATCAATTTTTAACGCATATTCATTTCGCGGAGCAAACGCATCCCCTTTCGGAGGTTCAAGTAAGTCAGGTGGTGAACCTGGAATAGCATATAGTTCATCATCTTTTGTATCTAAGCTTGGCATGGAGCTAATGAGTCCCCATGTGTAAGGATGTTTCGGATTATAGAAAATTTCATCTACTGTTCCAATTTCAACAATACGTCCGCCGTACATAACAGCTACACGATCAGCAACGTTCGCTACAACCCCTAAGTCGTGGGTGATAAAAATAATGGACGTATCAATTTTCTTTTGTAAGTCTTTCATCAGATCAAGAATTTGCGCTTGAATCGTTACGTCAAGAGCCGTAGTTGGTTCATCGGCAATTAATATTTTTGGATTACAAGCTAGCGCAATCGCAATCACAACACGTTGTCTCATTCCACCAGAGAATTGGTGTGGATATTGTTTAAACCGAATTTCTGGTTTCGGAATGCCGACAAGCTTTAACAATTCAATCGCCCGTTGTTTTGCTTCCGCTTTACTTAATTTTTGGTGTTTTAACAGTGGTTCCATAATTTGTTTACCAACTGTCATCGTTGGGTTCAGTGATGTCATTGGGTCTTGGAAAATCATTGAAATGTCTTTTCCGCGAATTTTTTGCATCTCTTTTTCCGATGCTTTTGCTAAATCTTTTCCTTCAAATAAAATTTGTCCGCCTTTAATTTCCGAGTTATGCTCAGGTAACAGACGCATAATCGATTTCGTTGTTACCGATTTACCGGAACCTGATTCCCCTACAATCGCTAACGTTTCGCCTTTGTATAAATCAAAGTTAACTCCACGAATGGCCTTTACTTCGCCGGCAAACGTATGGAAAGAAATGTGTAAATCTTTCACTTCTAAAATTTTTTCCACGTCAATCACCTGCCTTTTTAATCGCGCATTTTCGGATCAAACGCATCGCGTAATCCATCTGCTAATAAGTTAAATGCAATCAATAATAAACTGAGGACTAATGCCGGGAAGAACAATGCGTGTGGTAAAAATTGCATTGTCTTGTACCCATCATCAATTAGCGTACCTAAAGATGCTAACGGAGGTTGTAAACCAAGTCCGATAAAGCTTAAAAAGGCTTCAAAGAAAATGGCACTTGGAATCGTAAACATCGTGTTAATGATGATAATACCCGCTAAGTTTGGAATTAGGTGTTTAAAAATAATTTTCGCGTCACTGGCTCCAAGTGTTTTGGACGCTAATACGAACTCTTGATTTTTCAGTTTTAATACTTGTCCCCGTACGACACGAGCCATTCCTATCCAGCCAGTTAAAGCTAAAGCAAGTATAATCGAAGTAATTCCCGGCTCTAAAACGAGAATCATTAAAATGACGATGACTAAGTTTGGAATTCCCGCAAGAATTTCAAGAATTCGCTGCATAATATTGTCGACACGTCCGCCGTAATATGCCGAAATTCCTCCGTAAGCTACACCGATGAATACGTCAATTAATGTCGCAACAACTGCAATATAAAGGGAAACTTGAGTCCCTTTCCATAAACGGGTAAAAATATCACGACCAAGGCTATCAGTACCAAACCAATAGTAATCTTCAATTCCTTTAAGCTCATACATATTAAACGTTTGGCCGTTACGCTCTGATGTCCCATCTAAAATACCGAAATTCTCTAACACTGGTACACGTGGAGGTAAGTTCGCATGGGCCAAGTTTTGTTCATCAAAAGTGTAATCGTTCATATACGGTCCTACAAAGGCCATAAACGTTAAAAAGATTAACACAACCAAGGCTATAATGGCCCCTTTATTTTTACGAACACGTAACCATGAATCTTGCCAAAAGTTTAAACTTGGTTTCGCAATTTTTTCATTATTTAATTGGTTAATTTGAGCGGGTTCAAATAATTCTTTCGGAATTCTTTCTTCAGTCGCTTTCATTACTTCTTACCTCCCGCTAAACGAATTCGAGGGTCAATGACGCCGTATAAAATATCGACAATTAATATAATAAGGATTAATAAGAACGCGAACAAAAGCGTTGTTCCCATAATAACAGGGAAGTCAAGTACCATAATGGACTTAACGAATTGTTCCCCAAGACCTGGAATTGAGAAAATTTTCTCAATAACAAGTGAACCCGTTAAAAGACCAACAGCTAGTGGTCCTAAAACTGTAATCAATGGAATTAAGGCGTTACGAAATGCGTGTTTAAAGGCAATTTCGAAACCGTTTGCCCCTTTCGCACGTGCTAACAAGATGTAATCTGAGCTTAAAACTTCAATCATCTCTGTACGCATAAAACGTGCTGCAATGGATAACGGAAAGATGGATAACGCAATCGTTGGCATGATCGTGTGTTTAAATTCGCCCCAGAAGGCTACTGGTAACCAACCGGCTTTAACCCCAATCCAATATTGAAGAAGGGCCGCAAATACGAAGGATGGAATCGATTTACCTAGTACCGCTAAAAACGTACTACCATAATCCAACCATGTATTTTGTTTTATAGCGGCAACTACCCCAAAAATAACACCTAAAATCGTACCTACAATCATCGCTTGGAGACCAAGTAAGGCGGAAGGACCAATTCGATCTATAAGTAAATCAGTGACACTGCGGTTATCAAATTGGAAGGATGTACCTAGGTCTCCCTTCAATAAGTTCAACATGTAATTGGCATATTGAACAGGAAGAGGATCATTTAATCCATATTTTTCGTTCAAAATTTCGAGTTGGGCCTCAGTCAATTTTTCCTGTGCAGTGAAGGGAGTCCCAGGCATAAATTTCATGAGGAAAAAGGTGGCGGAAGCAATAAGAAAGAGCGTTATGAACATGTATATTAAACGCTGGATAATATACTTCGCCATGTTTTGCACCTCCTACAAAGTTATTTCAAAAAATTCTGGCTCTCTGTCAATTGTGGTGGTGCAAATATTTCCAATACTCTCTCTTTGGAAGGAATGTAGGTTAACCTAC
>NZ_JBCNBW010000006.1:0-68177 GCF_050478865.1 Aeribacillus pallidus
CACAAAATGTGGTGATGAATCTTTATTCGTTACTGAAATGGTCGTACAAAACGACCTATCGCCATTACCAGATTGGTACATTGTGGGGTATCAAAAACAACAGGCGGCTCGTTACCTAATAGTAGAATTGGAAGACAGAAAGAAGCTTACTCATTTAGAAGAAGTTTTATCGTTCGAAACAAAACAAATACGACTTGAACCTACATGGTATCTTATGGATAAAAAGCAATAATATGGTCCTATATGAATAAAATTACTAATTTACTATAATAGTGGGGTGACTTTTATAAAGGAGTGTTTAAGTGATGGCAAAAAAATTATTACAACGCTTTCTTCAGCGAGAGCTAATAGAACAATCTTCGACTCAACAGCATAATGAGGCCCCAATTGTAAAAGTTCCTCGAAAAGAATTGCAAAAACAAATTGAAATGATTCAACTAACTGAAAAAGATTTAGAGATGGCTAAAAAATTAGCTCCATGGATTCATCAATCAATTGATACCATTACGACAAAGTTTTATGAGGCCATTGGAAAAGAACCATCACTCATGGAGCTAATAAATAAACATAGTAGTGTGGAAGCACTAAAAAAAACATTAAAAATACATATTCAACAAATGTTTTCTAAGAACATTGACGAAGAATACATTCAAAGAAGACTGGCTATTGCCCATAAGCATGTAGAAATTGGATTACATACGAAATGGTATATTGCTTCGTTCCATACATTGAACGAAACGTTATTGCAAATAGCACAAGAGCATGCAGAAAGTACAAACGAATTTGTCCAAATGGCAAAGACTATTAATAAATTAATTAACTTCGAACAGCAGCTGGTGCTAGAAGCGTTCGAAGACCAGATTGAGGCTATTCGTGTGAAAGAAATGGAAGAAAAGCGAAAAGTTCAGGAACAAGTAAAGGCGGCCGTGGAGGAATTAACAGCTCTTTCTCAAGAGACAGCTGCATCTATTTCACATTTAAACGATTTTTCTAGTAAAGTATTAAATTATGCCAAAGAGGGAACTCACATCTCCTTAACAACGAGTGAACAGTCTAAGCTTGGAAAAGAAAAATTACTCGAGCAAAATAAAAATATGTCCGACATGTTGACATACATGAAAGAAATCACCGAATACATGAATGAGTTAAATGAAACATCCAAACAAATTCGAGACGTGGTAGGGATTGTTGAAGAAATTGCCAACCGAACGAATCTTTTATCGTTAAACTCATCTATTGAAGCAGCACGTGCGGGCGAACAGGGACGAGGATTTGCGGTTGTGGCAGGTGAAGTACGGAAACTTTCTGAAGAAACAAAGCATTCTGTTTCCAATGTCAACGACCTCATCGGAAGTACAAATTCCCAAATTGAGAGCGTATCTACATCTGTTACCGAAATTGCGCAAATGGTCCAAAACGTATCAGAAAAAACAAAAGAACTAGAACATAGTTTTGAGGAAATTTTTACGTCCATGCAATCCCAACAAAAACAAATGGCACTCATTGAAGAGCAACTCAATTTATTTAAAGAGAGAATGGACGAAATTGATACGGTTTCCAATCATATTTCTAAATTAACGGACCATCTCAACCAAATTGCCCAACAACTAAATTAATATTCAGTAACCTATATGTAATGGATGAAGTTTTTAATTCACGCTCGTGTTTCTGTAGCATTTTCCTTTGAAATCCACTAGTTACTAAAAAACGAATTGTTTTTTTCGTTATAATGTGTTTGTTCGCTTTGGATAATTGGTTCATTAATTGAACCGCCGTATACCGAACGGTACGTACGGTGGTGTGAGAGGACGAGGGCTAGTCGCCCTCTCCTACTCGATTAAATGAGAAACATCGCTGCAATCGTTGTCACTATTAATCCAATCGTTACAGGAAGGAGATTGCGGCGCGCTAGCTCAAACGGATCGACACCGCAAATCGCTGCTGCTGGAATAAGAGCCCAAGGAACAAGTGTCCCGCCGCCGACCCAAATAGCTGCAATCTGTCCTAATGCTGTTAACGTCGCTGTACCTGTTCCAATGGCTGTTGCGAACAGTTTGGCGATGGAACCAGCTAAAGAAATCCCTGAAAATCCGGACCCGTCTAAACCAGTAATTGCCCCAACTCCTGCTAAAGTAACTGCCCCGATTTCTTTGTTTAATGGAACAACGTGAGCAAGCGCCACTCCTAAATCATTGACTATCCCCTGTGATGTTTTAGGCAAATATTCTCCGATAATTTTTATAAAACCTGTGTCCCCTAAGTAGAAAAAGGCGGCGATTGGAATAACGGGGCCAAACACTTTGAATCCAAATTGGAAACCTTCAATTAAATAGTTAGTCGTTTCTTCGAGACCTTTATTTTTATGAGCCAAAAGAGATATCATAATTAGAATAAAAATGGAGGTCCCACCGATTAATGCGGTTGCATCTCCGCCTTGCAAATTTAAATAAGACATCGCAACAACATCAAGAATAAATAACAATGGAATGATGAAAGCAAGCCATTTTTTGGCTGTTACAGATAATAGATGAGATGGTATGTTTGAGCTATTTACGGATCTGTTAGAAATTGTCAGCTCGTTCATTTCCATTGATATCTTTCCTCGCTTCATATCCCTCCGTAAAAAGAGAAAGGCTACAGTAACTGTAACAATTCCCATGATAAAAACGAGAGGAACGCTGGCGGAAACAACTTGGGAAACAGGGAGACCTGCTGCATCTGCCGTTAATTTTGGAGCAGCTTGAATCACGAAATCGCCCGATAATGCGATACCGTGACCAAATAAATTCATTGCCATTGCTATGCCTATTGCTGGTAGGCCAACACGAAGTGCAACAGGCAATAATACGGCGCCCATTAGCGCCACGGCTGGTGAAGGCCAGAAAAACCAAGAAATAACCATCATAAGTACTCCAATCGTCCAGTACGCTAATGTTGGTGTACGAATGAGTTTGGTAAAGGGTGAAATCATGACATCGTTAATTCCTGTAACGGTTAATGTTTTGCTCATTGCAACGATGATGGAAATAACAAGGATAGTTGGCAGTAGTTCGGTAATAGCGAAAATAAAACTATTAAATACTCCACTAATCGAGGCGCTTACTGAATGTGTAGCTGTAAACGCTAACAAAAAAATCCCAGCAATACAAATTAGCGATGTATCTCTACGCATAATCATAAAGCCGATAATTAGCAAGATAAAGGCTACGTAGAGCCAATGCAATGCTGTTAGTTCAATACCCATACATTTTTCCTCCTCAATCTATATCAACAATCGGAAAAACATGATGATTACCTAACTGATGTAATACAGAATATGAAGGGAAAAATAAGTTGTGAAAGTATATGTCAAGCTTTTTTAGCAGACTTGTGGAGAGGTGTAGAAGAAAGATTGATTTCCTCAGTAATGATTGCAAAAAGAAAAATGCCGTTCTTTTTAGGACGGCATTTGACAATTCATCTTCATATTATTGAGGAATGATATAAGTTGTAACATAGGAAGGGCGAGGGAAAATCGTTTCTTTTGTTCAATTCCTTCTTGTGTAACTCGTTTTTGATCGCTTATTCGTAAGCCTTTGACTTCTACCGATCTATGAACCTCTTTCACCTACACTTCGCTTAGAGGTGGGAGGCTTCTCGGTGAACTTGTTAATTCATAATTAATCAACCATAGTATTGGATGAAGTTTCTAATTCAAGCTCGTGTTTCCCATGGCATTTTCCTTTGAAATCCACTAGTATTAATAATGGAAAGAGGGATTATGATGAGCAAATTTAAATCGTTTGAAGAAATGAAACAAATATGTGAAGAGATCAATGCTTCGCACATTCCGGATGGTTCGCGATTTGACGAAGCCATTGACGATATATTGTCCGATGAGGAGTCAACAGCGGATGAAGTGGTAGCTAATGCATACCGTCATTTGCTTCAAACCGTCGATGCAGAAATCGAAACAATTGAAGGAAAAATGAAGTTGTCGCCTACGTGCCGAAAAGGGTGCGCGCATTGCTGTTACTTCCCGATTATCGTCACTCGTCTTGAGGCGAAACTCATTTGGGAGACGATGAAACAAACGATGGGAGAAGAAGCGGCGCGTCAAAAAATAACAACTTATGTAGAAAACTATAAAGATAAACTTTCGGAAATCACGTCACTCGATTTTCGAACGGACGCTGATTTTAAGTATAAATACATTTCTGCTCAAATCCCGTGTCCATTGTTAGATACGGAAACGAATACATGTGTGGCGTATGACGTGCGTCCCATTCCGTGTCGGACGTACTTAAATTATGCCAATCCACAAGTGTGTGCAGATGATCTTGTTCCGAAAGAGCCGTTTAGTTATGAATTTTTATATCGCTACTACATGGACGGCTTACACGAGGTCATTGAAGCACTGTTATACGGCGGAGAAGAAGTGTCGTTTAATTACCCATTTGATTTAATGGAATACGATTATTTACCGAACTTGTTACAAGAAGAACTAAAAAATGAACAGCCCGAACCGTAAGCGAACGGTCGGGCTGTTTTCATAAATTGATATTGGATGGAACTGGTTGACTTTGTCTCTTTTCAAATCGTTGGAACATGACGTAATATAAAACCGCGCTCAGAACGGACAATAAAGCTAACAATAGAAACGTTCCCTCATATCCAAGCCAAAGCGAAACCGGAATAGAAAGGGGAGCAATGGTCCGCCCGAACGTAAACCGCAAGCTCGCAGCGGCAAAATATTGACCGCGCATATGCTCCGGTGCCAATTTGGAAATAAAGTTTTGTTGAATCCCAGCTGTCATTAACTCACCGAACGTAAAGAGAGCCATCGCAAAAATGAATCCCCACATGGTCGATAACTGGCCAAACAACCAGATCGCTACTGCATAGACAAGAGCCGAGGAAATAAATACGTTTTTCTCTTTATATTTAGACATCCATTTCGTCATCACAACCGTAAACAACGCGACTAACAAGCCGTTTTCAGATAAAAGGAACCCAAAAACTTGTTCTTTCATTAGCGTGAAGCTCCAGCCGTTTATGGAAAATAACGTTGCTTGCTCTAATGTGTCTTTAGTATAAACCGGAATTAATAAGTCCAATTGCATAAACGTTTGCGCGACGAGTACGCCAGCGAGAATAAACAGTAAAAATGTTTTGTCGGTAAAAATGACCCGATAATCGGAAAACTGTCGAGTCAAAACTCCTACCCATGTTTGTCGTTCCTCTTTGTCCATCGTGCGTTTTGGAGCGGTTTCCCGCGTCCATTTGTACAGTAAAAAGGAAAGAACGAAACTCATTGCCATGGCAAATAAAAGAAGCTCAAAGCGGTAATGGACGTAAAAAATGCCACCTAAAATCGGCCCGAAGACAACAGCGATATTGATGGACGTATAAAATACCGCAAACACTTCGCTACGATGCTTTTCATCTACGACATCGGCGACCATCGCTTGGCTCGCTGGCCAGTAAAACGACCCGAACACCCCTAATAAAGCAAAACAGAGATACGATAGGAGTGCCGACTCGAGCCAAGGCGAGTTGACCATAGCAAAAATGAAAAAGACAATACCATTCGCAAAAGAGGATAAAACCATCATCCGCTTTCTGCCAAATCGATCCGCAAAATGACCGCCCATTAAGTTAGCAAACACGCCAAGAAGCTGAGACATAATAAGTAAAAGTCCAGCGGTTGTTTTTCCAAACGCTTCGGTAAAATAAATCGTTAAAAAGGGAAAGAACATCCAAAACGTGACGTTCATCATAAATTCCCCAAACAATCGTACCTTTAAGTTTCGATCCCAATTTCGTATGTTCATGTTTGTCATCCCCGTTTTCACTTTGTTGACCTTCTCATCTTACTTGGTTTTTAACATCTCTCACAAGCGCAAAAAGATGGTCAATTCCTCCTACTTTTGGCTGAAAAAAGGAGCAGGCGATACCTGCTCGCAATGTCCATTATTTTGCTATATCAAACGCCCATTCGCCGTTACGGAAAATTGGCTCTGTTGTTCCGTCTGCTAAAATGCCATCGATGTCCATTTCAGCCGAACCAATCATAAAGTCCACATGCGTAATACTTGAGTTTAAGCCAGCTTGTTCAAGCTCTTCTTTGGACATTTCTTTTCCGCCTTGGATGCAAAAGGCGTACGCATTTCCGATCGCTAAATGGTTGGACGCATTTTCATCAAATAGCGTGTTATAGAATAAGACGTTCGTTTGCGAAATGGGTGAAGAATGTGGAACGAGAGCAATTTCACCTAAATAGTGTGAGCCTTCGTCCGTTTCCACTAACCGTTTTAAAATATCTTCACCTTGCTCCGCCTTTACATCAACGATTCGACCGTTTTCAAACGTGAGCGTGAAATTATCAATAATGTTTCCACCGTAGCTTAATGGTTTGGTGCTTGATACGTATCCGTTTACACCCGTTTTTAATGGGACGGTAAAGACTTCTTCTGTCGGCATGTTGGCCATAAACTCAACCCCGTCTTTGTTCACGCTACCTGCCCCAACCCAAATGTGAGTTTCTGGCAATTCAATCGTTAAATCGGTACCAGGGGCTTTATAATGAAGTTTTTTGTATCGCTTGTTATTTAAATAATCCACGATTTGGTGAAGTTTTTGATCGTGTTCTTTCCATGCTACTACCGGATTGTCTTGGTCGATGCGTGTTGCTTTGAAGATGGCATCCCATAATTTTTCGACTGGATCTTCGCTGCGGACGTCTGGGAATACTTTTTCCGCCCACTCTTTAGAAGCAGCTGCGATGACCGTCCAGCTTACTTTGTCGCTTTGAATGTATTGACGATATTTTGCCAGCGCTTGACCAGCCGCTTTTTGAGCATTTGCGATACGTTCCGGATTGACGCCTTTTAATAAATCAGGGCTTGAGGAAAGAACGGACATGAACGCAGCTCCTTGTTCCGCGAGCTCTTCCATTTCTTTTGCACGCCATTTTGGAAATTCATGAAACGCTTCATCTGGAGCCAGTTCGTATTTCGTACGTGTAACTATGTCATCGTTCCAGTTCACAATGACGTTTTTTGCTCCAGCTTCGTATGCATATTTGACAGTGAGACGGACAAACTCAGCTGCATCAATGGATGCATTAATAACAAGTGTTTGGCCTTTTTGAATATTCACTCCTACTTTGACAGCTAGTTCTGCATATTTATGTAGCTTTTCCTGGAAATTCGACATAATCGTCGCTCCTTTTTCAAAATTTTCTTTCCTTATTTTATCATAAGTTCCTTCGAGAGTCGAAAAAATTGTAGGGCTTAATGTTACTTCTCAAACAATTCCCGGTACGCATCGGGATTTCGAATAAAGTCTGCAAGGGTATATTCTTTCAAAACAGAAATATAAGCGTCAAGTGCCTTATTTAATGCATGTTTTAATGAACAAACCGGTGAGATGACACAACTATTTTTTTCTGGATGAAAGCATTCGACGAGGTGAAAATCTTCTTCTGTTTGTAAAATGACTTCACCAATATTAATGTCTTCTGGACGTTTGTTCAGTCGAATCCCTCCATTTCGACCTCGAATCGTTTCAATATATCCTAACCGTCCTAAATCGTAGATGACTTTCATCAGATGGTTTTTTGAAATTCCGTATACGTCTGCGATTTCTTTAATATTGGATAATTCTTCATTCGGTTTTGTGGCTAAATAAATAAGAACGCGCAAGGAGTAATCGGTATAGTTGGTTAGTCTCATTTGTTTCATCTCCTTCACTACAACGTCCATGTTACGTTGGTTTCATTATACAATGTGGCCAATTTCCCTGTCGAAAATGTGACAGTTTTATAAAAGATGTATTTGAAATATTGCTTTTAAAATGATCAAGCGATACCCTAAAGATGTATTTTAAATACTTCTTTTAGGAGGGACCATTATGTTATCCCAAAAAACGATTGAAATTGTCAAATCTACCGTGCCAATTTTAGCTGCTCGCGGAACAGAAATTACGTCTTGTTTTTATCGAATGATGCTAAATAACCATCCGGAACTGTTAAATATTTTTAATCATGCCAATCAACAAAAAGGTCGTCAGCAAACGGCATTAGCCAATACAGTCTACGCGGCTGCGAAACATATCGACCAACTCCATGTATTGCTTCCTGTGGTCAAACAAATAGCGCACAAGCATCGCAGTTTAGGTGTAAAACCAGAACATTATCCAATTGTCGGAAAACATTTGTTGCTTGCGATAAAAGAAGTGCTTGGTGACGAGGCAACAGACGAAGTATTACAAGCATGGGAAGAAGCTTATGGAGTGATTGCTAAAGTATTTATTGATATAGAACAAGAGATGTATAAAGAGGCGGCAGAACAAGAAGGAGGTTGGAAGGACTTTAAAGAATTCGTCCTTGTACGAAAAGAAGAAGAAAGTAGTGTGATTACCTCTTTTTACTTAAAACCAAAAGACGGAGCGCCATTACCAATGTTTCAACCAGGTCAGTACATTACGGTTCGCCTGCAAATACCTGGAGAAGAATATACACTGAATCGTCAATATAGTTTATCATCTGCTCCAGGAAATAATACGTTCCGTATTTCTGTTAAACGGGAAGCGGACCGAAAACCCCACGGAAAAGTGTCTAATTACTTACACGATCACTTCCATGTTGGAGATACAATCGAAGTAAGTGTGCCTGCTGGTGATTTTGTTCTCGAGGAAACAGAAGAAAATGATGTGGCATTTATTAGTGGTGGAGTAGGAGTAACACCAATGATGAGCATGTTAGAGCACCTAGTTAAAATAAAATCCAATCGTCGTGTGTCTTTTATTCATGCAGCGAAAAATGAAGATGTTCACGCGTTTAAAGAGGATGTCAAACAATTGATTGGTCAGTTAGAACATGCTCGTCAATTCACTATTTATGAGCAACCAATTAATGAAAATAGCGAATACGATTTAAAAGGCTTTATTACGAAAGATTTCCTTCAATCAATCGTTCATAAAGATACGATTTGCTATGTGTGCGGTCCGGTTCCGTTTATGCAGACAATCATTCATCACTTACAGGAACTTGGGCTTCCAGAAACCCACATTCGTTATGAATTTTTTGGACCTTCGATGGCCATGGATCAATTAGAAATCGTGAATTCTTAAAAAATGAAAAGGGGTGTCCCTAAATTGGGCACCCTCTTGTTGCTATCTCACCATATCCTCGTTATCATAATCTGGTTCTGGTGTCATTCCGACTCGGTTTTTAAACGCTTCTTGCGTCACAATGTATTCTTCGTCTTCTATTCGTTCTTTCGTATGTTTTTCGGCCATACTGTTATGAGGTGATTGTGGTTCATGCCCTTTTTTCTTATGGTGAAACGCTTTTCCTCTTCCCATTTGAGATCCCTCCTTCATACGTTTATCCATAGTATGTTCTTCTATTGTTGAATTCCTGATGGTAAAAAATTGTAACAAAATGGATCGTATTTGTCGTGCAGAGCCGATACGATTTTACTTACAATAGAAGAAAGGAGGGATTCGTGTTGGATTGGATACGGTTGTCGGAAGAGCGTATAAAAAAAGCGTATGAAGAGGGTGAGTTTCAAAACTTACCGGGGTTTGGAAGGCCTTTAAAACTGGATGATGAATACGTACCGGAAGAATTACGGATGGCGTATCGTCTGTTGAAAAACGCAAATTATTTACCAGATGAAGCAAATTGGAAAAAAGAACTCTTAACGTTTGAAGATTTGTTGAAGTCGTGTAAAGACGAAGAGGAACGAAAACAACTGGAGCAACAACTAAACGAAAAGCGTGTTCGTTATAATCAATGGCTGGCCAAAAAGCGGGTTCAAACAAACTCTTCCATTTTTAAAAATTACGAGCAAAAAATTGAAAAACGGTTAACTTCTGATTAAGTTGTCTTTTCAAAGGCAGCTTTTTTTCTTTTGGTTTCTAAAGAATTAGCGATTTTTGTCGATAAATATAGGTAGATAACCCCGCGAAAACTTGGAGGACGGGGAAGAAACAAGGAATAAGGGTGACGATAATGGATCGAACAACATTGATAGGAATTATTTTAGGAATTGTTGCAGTAGGGGTAGGAATGATTTTAAAAGGGGTTCACTTATCGGCCTTAATTAATCCTGCTGCGATTCTAATTATTTTACTTGGGACAGCAGCATCTGTAATCATTGCCTTTCCAACACATGAAATTAAAAAGGTACCAAAACTGTTCGGGATTTTGTTTAAAGAATCCAATCATATGCAGCCGAAAGATGTCATTAAGCTGTTTACCGATTGGGCGCAAACTGCCCGAAAAGAAGGACTGTTGGCGTTAGAAGCACAAGCGAATGAAATTGAAGATCCATTTTTACGAAATGGATTAAGCTTAGCGGTTGACGGACAAAGTGCGGATTACATAAGGGATGTGTTAAACGAAGAAATTGAAGCGATGGAAGAGCGTCATCAAGCGGGTGCGGCCATATTTACCCAAGCCGGTACATATGCTCCAACGTTAGGAGTTCTTGGTGCCGTTGTAGGTTTAATTGCCGCTTTAAGTAATATGGAGAACACGGACGAATTAGGAAAAGCCATTGCGGCAGCATTCGTGGCGACATTACTTGGTATTTTTACTGGGTATGTGTTATGGCATCCGTTTGCAAATAAATTAAAACGGAAATCCAAACAAGAAGTGCAATTAAAACTCATGATGGTCGAAGGGATTTTATCCGTGTTAGAAGGGGAATCACCGCGGACGATTGAACAAAAATTGGCTTCCTATTTACCAGCAAATGAGCGCAAAGAATTACAGGAAGAAAGCGTTGTGAAGCAATATGAGCCGGCGTAAAAAGAAGCACGAACACGAACATATTGATGAAACGTGGTTAATTCCATATGCGGACCTTTTAACCCTTCTTCTAGCATTATTTATTGTTTTGTTTTCGATGAGTTCGGTGGATGCGAAAAAATTTCAAGCGTTGTCCCAAGTGTTTAACGAATTATTTATTGGGGGGACAGGTGTGATGGAATACCAAACACCCGTTCCCGCCAATGAGGAAGGAAAACAGACGAAAGATATTACTGATGATGATATTCAGGCTAAGGAACAAGAAGAGTTGACGAAATTAAAGGCTAAAATTGACACCTATATCAAGCAACGGCAACTAGCCGATAAGTTTGAAACATCCCTTTCAGATGAAGGACTGTTGTTAACGATACGAGATAATGTGTTGTTTGAATCAGGAAGTGCGGAAGTTCGACCGGAAGATGTGGACGTTGCCAGAGAAGTGTCCAATTTACTTATTATGAATCCGCCACGAAACATTATTATTAGTGGACATACCGATAATGTACCGATCAATAATTCGGAGTTTTCTTCGAACTGGGAATTAAGTGTCATGCGAGCGGTAAACTTTATGAAGTTACTTTTAGAAAATGACCAATTAGATCCGCGCTGGTTTAGCGCCAAAGGGTTTGGCGAGTTCCAACCGATTGCACCGAACGATACGGAAAGCGGTCGTGCCAAAAACCGCCGCGTCGAAGTGCTTATTTTACCGCGAACAGGTTAAACGGAAAGTATTTGGCATGGAACGTAAAGTAAAATCGAAGAAACAGAAAGTATTCAGCAAGAACGTAAAGTAAAATCGAAGAAACAGAAAGTAATCAGCGGGAACGTAAAGTAAAATCGGATAAACGGAAAGTATTCAGCAAGAACGTAAAGTAATATTGGATAAACGGAAAGTATTCAACATGGAACGTAAAGTAAAATCGGATATACAGAAAGAATTTGCCATGGAACTTAATGTAAAATAGCAAATACACCATTGTAAAGGAAAGAGCTGACCTAAAAGAGAAGGGGACAGCTCTTTCCTTTTGTTGATCGGCTCATTTGAATCTGTCTACTTGACCAAATAGTAACAAAGGTTGTCTTTAAAGAAAAAAATGTACCATATTTGTCTAAACAAAATGGTCCGTTATCTGACGAAATTAATCCATAGGCGTAGATACAGGATCATGCCACCTCGCTCTTTATTTAAAAACAAAGCTCAGAATATAAAAAAAGACAAAAAGTACCGATAGCCAGGAACTTTTTGTCGATTCATCTCTAAACAGGGTATTTCTTGGGAAATGCAGTTGTCGATAAATGACGAACGCTACTTATTTTTCCGTAAGCTTCCTAATTCTTCAGCTATTGCTTGCATTTCACTTGGGCTAAATGACGAGCGTTTCATCACCATTTCGTAAATGTCACGAAGTTCTTCGTACATATTTTCATCAAAGTGTTCTGGTTTAATCGCTCCCATATTGACAACCTTTAACTTTTCTTTAATTTTTTCAATCATATACTCCACATTTTCTACTGACTTAACAGAAAGATCCACTTTCTCCATTCCTTTCGTCTCGTTTGTAGTTTTATCTTTTCATGAAACGGGAAGGTTGTCAAATAAGAAAAGGGAAATTATATGAAAAGAATGATAAATCATTGTATGATGAAAGTGGGAAAAGTCATTTTCACCAGAGGAAGGGAGTTCATTATGGTAAATGTACTATTCGTTTGTTTAGGTAATATTTGTCGTTCACCAATGGCGGAAGCGGTGTTTCGAGACTTAGTTAAAAAAGAAGGACTAGCCGACAAGATTCACATTGATTCCGCAGGGACGGGTCACTGGCACGTTGGCGAACCACCTCATCGTGGAACGCTTGATATTTTAACCAAAAACAATATTGATACGTCCGGACTTGTGGCTCGTCAAATTCGAAAAGAAGATGAAGAAACATTTGATTATATTGTCGTAATGGATGAAGCGAATGAGCGCGATGTCCGCCGGATTATAAGTGCAAATCCGAAGGCAGAAGTAAGACGTTTAATGGACTATGTTGATCATCCGGTAAAAAACGTACCCGACCCCTATTACACAGGAAACTTTGATGAAGTGTATGAACTAATAACTGAAGGATGTCGCGGGTTACTACAGCATATTCGAAAAAACGAATCCATATAAGAAGGAGGAGAATCATTGAAAGAGGAAAAACGTTTTGTCAAAGGAGTGCTCTGGGGCGCATTGGTAGGTGGGCTTCTTGCACTGCTTGACGAAGATACAAGAAAAGCGGTTTGGTCCAAAACGAAAGACGGCTATCAAGGGGTGCAACAATTTTTAAAAAATCCGAACGAAAAAATAGAGAAAGTTATGCAAGTGTACAACGACTATCGGGAACAATTTGAAATAATTAAAAACGACGTCGAACAGATGGTGAACCAATTAAAAGAGCAAACTCAACCGCTAAAAGAAGTGTCTGCCTCCAATGAAGAGCAAAAAGAAGAATAAAGGAGTGAAGGCATGCCGAGAAAGCATCCTAATGGGCTTGTTTCGTTTGTCAATCGTTATTTGCAATCCGTTATACACCATGATTGCTTCGGAATGGCCGCACAGTTATCGTACTTTTTTTTCTTATCCTTATTTCCGTTATTAATTGTATTAGTGACACTAATTTCGTATTTACCGTATTCCCAAGATGATTTGCTCGGAATCATTCGGGATTTTGCTCCCAAGCAGCCAATGGTTATTATTGAGAGAACGTTAGAAGAAGTAATGACAAAGTCAAATAGTGGTTTACTATCCATAGGTATTATCGGTACGTTATGGTCTGGATCGAGTGGCATGAGAGGAATTGTTAAGGCGATGAATCGGGCGTACGATGTCAATGAAAATCGGTCTTTTATTACCATTCGCGTTATGTCTATCTTCTTAACGATCCTTTTATTATTCGTGATTTTACTTGTTTTACTACTTCCGGTGTTCGGTAAGCAAATCGGGTATTTTATCTTTTTGCAACTCGGCGTGTCAGATCAGTTTGTACAAATTTGGAATTACTCGAGTTGGCTTATCAGTGCCATCGTTTTATTTGTCGTGTTTATTGGTGTTTACTTTTTTTCGCCAAATAAAAAAATCCAATGTCGTTCCGTCGTTCCGGGGTCGCTCTTTGCTACATTCGGCTGGATGGTCGTTTCATGGATGTTCTCCTATTACGTCGCAAATTTCGGTGATTTTTCAGCAATCTATGGAAGCATCGGTGGAATTATCGTCATGCTCATTTGGTTTTATTTAACGGCGGTTATTCTCATTTTAGGTGGCGAACTTAACGCATTCATTAGCGAAGAGACAAAATGTTAGCTCATAAAAGTGCTCCTCCTGTTACATACTATTGATGTGGATATTAACCACAATTGGGGGGATGAGTGATGACAAAATCAGCAAATAAAGATGGCGGAACAAAACAAAACAAAAAGCAAACTCCGAAACATAAAACGTCTAGTTCGGCTAACAAACAAAACGGTTATCATTAAGGGAAAGCCAATTCTCCAATTAATGGGGGATTGGCTTTTAAATTGAACTGTTTTTAGATTTACTTCTCATTAAAGCAGAAATTTGGTTATGGCTTGCTTCATATAAGTCTATGTGCCAATTCAGGACTTCTATGAGTCAAAAAATAAGTTTTATGTCCCAATTCAGAGGTTTTATGAGCAAAAAAATAAGTTTAATGTGCCAAAAAATAGTTGTACCAAAATTAAAGTTTTAGTTCCAATTCAAGGCCTCTATGTGCCAACTCGTGTACATAAAAAAGAGAAGTTGACCCTACAAGGATCAACTCCTTCCATTAGGATTTCAGCAACCGTAAGCTGTTTAAGATGACTAAAATCGTACTTCCTTCATGGCCGATGACCCCAAACGGCAGGTCAATGAGTTGCAGGAAATTGGAGGCAATAAGTAACATGATCACAGAAATCGAAAAAACGATATTTTGTTTGACGATGCGATTCATTCGTTTAGACAAGCGAATCGCTTCTGCAATGCGAGGTAAGTCATTTTTCATAAGAACGACATCAGCCGTTTCTAAAGCGACATCCGTTCCTTCTCCCATCGCAATACCTACGTTGGCCGCAGCTAATGCCGGTGCATCGTTAATCCCATCACCTACCATTGCCACGGTGCCGTATTTTTTCTTCAACTCTTTTACATATTCCACTTTCGTTTCTGGTAAGCACTCCGCTAAATAATCATCAACTTTTGATTCAGCAGCAATCGCTTTAGCCGTCGTTTCGCTATCTCCTGTGAGCATAATCGTATAAATCCCATGTTCCTTCAGTGCTTGAATCGCCTGAGTCGTATCTTCCCGTACTACGTCTTTTAATGCAATGAGGGCAGCAATGCCTTTGTCATCGGCTGCAAACACGATTGTTTTTCCTTCAACGGCTAATTGATGCATTCGGCCGTCAGCAAATGCGTACGCTTGTTCGTTACCGACGAATTCCGCTTTTCCGACTTTCCAATGGACACCGTTAATCGTGGATTCAATCCCCCATCCAGAAACATCTTTTACTTGCTCTGGTTCGATAAACGTATCGATTCCTTTCTTTTTCACGTATTGTACAATCGCTTGAGCGAGCGGATGGTTCGAATGATTTTCGATGGAGGCTATGGCCTGCATGGTTTCTTCTTCATTTAAATCATCACGCACAATGACATCAGTAACCATTGGTTTTCCTTTCGTCAGCGTCCCGGTTTTATCAAAGGCAATGGCCCGAATGTGACTTAAGTTTTCTAAGTGAACGCCTCCCTTAAATAAAATTCCTTGACGAGCTCCGTTTGATATGGCTGAAAGTGTGGCTGGCATAATTGATGCGACAAGTGCACAAGGGGAAGCAACAACAAGTAAAATCATCGCCCGATAAAACGTGTCGGTCCAGCTCCACCCAAGTAGATAATGCGGAAGGAACATCATCACGAACACGACTAGTAGCACAATTTTTACATATTGACCTTCAAATTTTTCAATAAAAAGCTGGGAAGGAGATTTTTCACTTTGCGCCGATTGAACAAGCTGAATAATTTTTTGGAACAATGTTTCGCTGCTCGGCTTTGTCACTTGAATGGTGACCGAACCGTTGATGTTTACCGTTCCTGCGAACACTTCACTGTCCATTTCTTTTTGTACAGGCATCGATTCACCGGTAATCGCCGACTCATCGATTGTCGTTTCGCCTTTGACAATAATGCCGTCGGCTGGTACGCGTTCCCCTGGTTTTACTAAAATAAGGTCGCCAACGGTTAACTTGGAAACATGTACTTTTTCTTCCTTCCCATCGGTAATACGTAACGCTTCTTCTGGTTGCAACTCCATGAGGGACGAGATTTCTTTATGACTTTTATTTGACGTGTATGTTTCTAACGCTCCGCTCATCGCAAAGATAAAAATTAAAATCGCACCTTCTGTCCAATAGCCGATGATCGCCGCGCCAATTGCTGCCAACACCATGAGCATTTCAACGTTCAGTTCTTTATTTTCAATCGTTTCTTCAATGCCTTCTTTTGCTTTTGCAAATCCACCGATGATATAGGCAAGAATGTAAAACGTAATGGATATGCCTGTCATTTCAGGCTTACTGTACAGCCAACCGAAAAAAATCAAAATTCCACTAACAATCGCGGCAATTAACTCCATATGAGGTTTTAGTTGCTCCCAAACCGATGATACGTTCCTCTGTTGTTCTCTCTTCATCGATAACATTTTTGCTTCTAAACTCATAACCGTCCTCCTTTTTTCATTGAGAAGAATAATCAACGTCAATACCCTTATAAAACGACGAAAGCTGCCATCAGATGATGACAGCAGCACAGTTAAAATTGGCAGACAATGTATGCAAGACAAATATTTGAAAGTTTCAAATAAGGCGTTTCAGCCGTTTTCATGGTACACTAATATCCTATTCAGTTAGAAGATAGTTGGTGCTAAGCAAAAAAATTTGCCTTTGTTTAAATCTATCGTATCATACCAAAATTGGATTGAAAAGTAAAAAGACTAGGGGAAGTGAAGGAATGACAGCCCAACGATTTTTTACTCATCCACTCGGAATTATTGTGTCTGCGGTGGCAGCGACGTTTTTATGGGGAAGCGCCTTTCCGTTTATCAAATTAAGCTATGAATTATTGGATATTCGCTCCAATGAATTAGGGGAGCAAATGTTGTTTGCTGGCTACCGTTTCTTTTTAGCAACCATACTGATTTTATTCTTTTTTACAATGATGAAAAAATCGATGCGATTTCAGCGGGAGACGTTTCGATCGGTAGTCAAAATCGGAGCCTTCCAAACGTTTTTTCAATACGTCTTGTTTTATATTGGACTAAGCTTATCCACCGGCATTCAAGGATCGATTATTGCGGGAACGACGTCGTTTTTCCAAATGATTCTCGCGCATTTTATGTATCCGGATGATAAAATGAGCCAGCGAAAAGTCATTGGGCTTCTTATAGGATTCGCAGGAGTAATCGCTGTTAATTTAACAAAAGGAGAATTTGTTCTTGATTTTGGACTCGGGGAAATCTTATTATTGCTCGCAATGTTATCCGGAGGGTTAGGGAACATTTTAGCGAAAGAAGGAGCAAAACAAATGGAAGTTGGTTATTTAACGTCATACCAAATGTTGTTTGGCTCCATTGGTTTGTTAGTGCTCGGTATCGTTCAAATCGGTCCTTTTCCGTTCGATTTTGAATGGACATCGTTCTTCGCTTTATTGTACTTAGCCTTTTTATCCGCAGCTGGATTTATATTATGGAACAATGTAATGAAATACAACCAAGTGGGAAAAGTGTCGATATATATGTTTTTAGTCCCGGTTTTTGGAGTATTTTTATCCGCGACGATGCTTGGGGAAGAAGTTCACTCATTTGTCCTGTTAGGTCTAGCCCTTGTCGCATCGGGAATTGTTATTGTGAATCGTGATAAAGGAAAAAAGGTACATCGGAGTGTTAGAAAAACAGTATAAGCTTATAAATACCCACTTTCAGGTGCAGAATGCGAAAGCTTATATGTCGGGCGCTATGTGTAGTTAAACGATACTGTTGATATTTATATATTACGCTTGTGGCGGACGCGCGGGCAAGTCGCTTCCCTCGCAACGCTCAAGTATGGGTCTTGCGGCTTCTTGTTCTCGCTGGAGACGCCGCCGTGTGAACAACTTGCTAAAAATCAACAATGAAATATAACATAGCCTAATAGAAAAGCCGCTCACTTAACCGTGAAGCGGCTTTTTACGTGGCGCATATTCTTGACGTTGCTGTTTTTGGAAAAAAGCAAGAGCTAGAAAAATAAGAAACAGCATGCCACTAATCATGAAGAAGAAGCTGCCGTTCCATTGGATAACTGTCCCTCCGATAATCGGACCGAGGATGCTGCCGATGCTAAAGACCATGCCACACATAATGTTCCCAGCAGGTAGCAGTGATTTTGGCAACAAGTCGGCCATATAGCTAATTCCTAGTGAAAAGGTGGACCCAACAACCATCCCAGCGACAAAAAAGGCAATAAACAGGCCAATGGTCGAGTCGATAAACTCAGCAGAAAAAAAGCTCACTGTCCCAATTGCCATCGCAAAAAGTAACACGAAGGGGCGTCCGTATCGGTCACTTAACATACCAAGCGGTAGCTGAAAAACAATGCCCCCGATGGCAAACGCAGGTAATAATATCGATACCGTTTCGACTGTAATGCCTGAGCGTAATGCATAAATCGGGAAGTTACCGTTTAGAGATGCTTCTAAAAAGCCGTATCCAAATGGGGGCAATAGCGCAACCCACGCGAACTTCATGACATTTCCGAACCGATGGAGCGACCCGAAGAACGAATTTGTTTCCATCGAGCTTTCTGGGAACTCATTCTTTAGTCCCCATACCGTTAACCAGGCCAATAAACTAATGAGTGACGATACGATAAATGGCAACGATTCATTCGTTTCTACAAGCGGTGTCATAAACGGACCGCACGCAAATCCAATGCCGAAAAAGAGGCCGTACAACGAAATATTTCGACCCCGTTTTTCTTTCGGCGAAGCGGATGTAATCCACGTTTGGGTTGCAAAATGAAGCATATGATCTCCGATTCCAATCAGCAGTCGGAGAACGAACCAAAACGTAAATGACTTCCATAGCGGAAACATCATTAACGACGCAATCACCGTAAATCCTCCCGCTAAAATTAACGGCTTGTAGCCCCATTTTTTTAATGGTACTTCCATAAAAGGGGAGGCTAACAATACTCCTAGATACAACGCTGTCGCGTGAAGTCCATTTAACGAGGAAGACACTCCGTCTTGTTCGAAGATAACGGCAATGATTGGCAGCAACATTCCTTGGGAAAACCCTGAAATGGCAACGATGCTAATCAGTACCCAAAAGTGATAATTTGTGCGCATGTCTTGTTCTCCTTTTACCGTTCTCAATAAGTTGATAGTAAAGGCTCATTTAAAAGTTGGCAAGACTGAATTCTATCAAGTAAGATGGGAATGAATAGAAAAAGAAGGAAAGGAGGATTTTCGATGAAATTCCAAATGAAGCCAGAAGGTGGGTTTGTCACAGAGCTACCTTACGGGACTTTGCATGTATCTGGTGATGAGACGCAAGGGTTTCGGCCGTATCAATTAATGGTCTCCTCACTTGCGGTATGTAGTGGTGGTGTGTTACGAAAAATTTTAGAAAAAATGCGCTTCAACATTACTGACATCACAATTGAAGCGAACGTCAAACGAAATGAAGAAATAGCAAATCGAATCGAACATGTGCATCTTCATTTTACGATCGAAGGAACTGACCTTGATGAACGGAAAATCGAAAAAGCAATGGAACTAACAAAGAAAAACTGCTCCATGGTGCAATCCGTCCTTGGAGCGATTGACGTGAAGGAAACGTTTGAGATTAAAACGCATAATTAACATCTAATTCTTGAACTGTTCTTTAGAAGGAAAAAACTGTCCACTAGAGGGATAAAAAAAAGAGCCCTTTAAAGGCTCCAGTGCTAGGAAGGGAACGTCATCTCTTGTGGTTCGCTTCCTGGTGATCCATAATATAAAATCGTTTGTGGTTGTAAGCGAAGTAATACATATTCGGGATCATCCGGGCCAGAAATCCAAGGGCGTAACGATTCGTCCCAATATTTTTCTTTTAATTGTGGAGAATCTTCAATTTCCGCTTTGGCTTCAATTTCGATGTGAGGCTCGTTTGTACCATTTTGCCCCACTAAAATATGCGCGTTCGGGTTGGAACGTAGATCTTCTACTTTATGCGTATGCTCATTCGTCGCGGTATAAAGCGTTAGGTCGTCATGAAAAAACGTCATGTAGCGGGAATATGGTTTATCGTTACGAACCGTGGCCATCGTGCCAACGGGATGCTGGTCCAATACTTGTTCTACTTTTTCTTGTAAATTTCGTTCCATTATACAAGCTACCCCCTTAATGATTATTCCTTTTATAATTTGTACGTTTTTTCAATTTTTACTACCGTCGTTCGATAATTTTGCCTGGTTCAGGGAAGAGATAAGAAAAGAAAGTTCAGAAGAATGTGAGGGAAGAAGATGAATCGAATCTTTGCCTTTATCGTATTCGGTGGGGTACCGCTATCTGTTATTGGCTCTTTACTTCATTGGCCGAGCGTTCTTATGTTCGTTATTTACTGTATTACTATCATCGGATTGGCGAGCTACATGGGCCGAGCTACTGAAAGTTTGGCGATTATTTCGGGTCCACGAATTGGTGGGCTATTAAACGCCACGTTCGGAAACGCCGTGGAGCTAATTATTTCGATTTTTGCATTAAAAGAAGGACTTATTGATGTGGTATTAGCCTCTTTAACTGGTTCAGTATTAGGAAACTTATTGTTAGTGGCTGGACTATCCTTTTTTGTCGGGGGGTTAAAATTTAAGCGGCAAACGTTTAATGTTCATGATGCTCGACATAACTCAGGACTACTCATGTTTGCTGTCATTGTCGCCTTTGTGATTCCCGAAATTTTTGCTGAAACGATGAACAGAACCGATACACTTATGTTAAGTGTGGGAATCTCAATTATTTTGATTTTACTCTACATGGCAGCCCTGTTCTTTAAACTCGTTACTCATCGTGGGGTGTATCAACATCATGAGCAGCAGGAGGAACACGAAGAGGAACCGGAATGGTCACGTAACAAATCGATTCTTATTTTAGCGTTAGCGACCGCTGCTGTGGCGTATGTATCCGAAGCGCTCGTACATACGTTTGAAGAAGTGGCCCATGCGTTCGGATGGTCCGAGCTATTTATCGGTGTCATCATTGTTGCCATCGTCGGAAACGCGGCGGAACACGCTTCAGCGATTATCATGGCGTATAAAAATAAAATGGACGTAGCCGTTGAAATTGCCGTTGGTTCAACGTTACAAATTGCTATGTTTGTAGCTCCAATTCTTGTACTCATTTCACTCTTCTTTACCACTTCTATGCCGCTCGTATTTACCGTCCCAGAACTAGTGGCGATGGTTACCGCGGTCCTATTAATGATTGTTATTTCGAACGACGGGGAAACGAACTGGTTCGAAGGGGCTACGCTACTTGCCGCTTATTTGATTATGGGAATCGGCTTTTATTTACTATAAGATTTAAAAAAAGCTATGTTATATTTCATTGTTTTTAGCAAGTTGTTCACACGGCGGCGACTCCAGCGGGAACAGAAAGCCAGGAAAGACCCATATTTGAGCGTAGCGAGGGAAACGGCTCGCGGCTTGCCCGCAGAAAGCGTCAGCCACAAGCGTAATGTATAAATATCAACAGTATCGGATAACAAAGCCAAAAAAAAAGGAACTCCGTATGTGAGTTCCTTTCAATTTTTACATTATGATGGAAAAAGTCCGGATTTGCTTCGGTTGATCACCTACCTTTGGATGTGAATTCGCAGTTGGGATACTCCATAAAAGGTTGAGGTTAAGACCTCCTTTGTTGAAGGGTGACAGTATAACACTATTCGTTTTTTGGAGAAAATATTCTGAATTTTTGTTAAAAAACTATTAAATGAAGACGTTACTCGAATGGATAAATCGAACTTGGTTGGAAAACATAATAACAAACTCGATGATTAACTGAGAAAGGAGTTCTCAACATGATTTCACATCGAATGATCCTTATGGCACTAGTATTTGTTTTAAGTTTTGCTCCAAACGCATCGGGAGAACAAGCGAAAAAAGCAAAAGAAGATCAAGCCTATCAAATTCCTTCTTCCGTCATGAACATCGCCAAAGAAAATACGTACCCAAACCCAACGCAAGATTTACCGTATTTACAACCGAGCGAATTAACGAAAGAATTACTTGAAACATCTAAAATAAAAATTGAAAACCCAAATTTAATTCGGATGTTAAATGAAACAGCCATCAACAAATCTCCATTTTCGATTGGAATGAGAGCAACCATATACTTAGGCGAGTGGCCCCTGAATTACGAATCAACCGAAACCGCTCCTAACTGGCAGTACCAAAAAATAAACACAAACTACTTTGACAACCGTGGTGGAAAATCTATTTATCAAATACATTACGTCCAAGAAGTACAAAAAGTCATTAAAGGCGGCTTAACTGCAAAGGTTCTAAAAGCAGATGACGTCCAAAAAATGATGCTGTTAAAAGCGATGGAAAAAACGAAGCTCCCACTATCTTTTGAAACCATCGTTGGTGCGGGAACGAAAAAGGAGCAAATTTATAACATCCCGCCTAAACGGCTAGGGTACTTATATGCCTATGCTCCTGCGGTAAACGAAAAAGGAAAAGTCACGTATGGCGAAGTGTATCTCGTGCTAAAAGGCAGGCATCGCGGAATCGTCGTCAAAAATGTCACGTCTCAAGGCATCGGCGCCTGGATTCCAGTACAAGACCACATCATGTTTAGCTTCATTGCTACGGATCAACCGAGATAAAGCGGGCTCTTTATTAGAGTTCGCTTTATTACATGTTGGTTTGGTTTTTTTAGGAGTATTATCCGATAAGGAGGGCGAATCGGCACATAGAAGTCCGAAATTTGAACATAAAAAAGACTGGAATTGGGATATAGGCGTTGGATTTGGCACATAAAGAGCAGAGAATAGCACATTCGAAGCCTAGCTTGGCACATAGGATGTAAATGCTGGCCCAATTTTTTCTTATTTGATCCATATCAACAACTTCTAAACAATAAAAACCGATTTGGCGACAGGCCAAATCGGCACAGCTTATAAAACGCTATTTTACTAACTGACCCTCAGCTACTCGTTTCACACGTTCGACAAAATCAACGACGACTTTTTCCGATGCAAACAGAAGAAACAATTTTGTATACCACTTTAACGGTTGGTTTGTCGCTGTATATGTAAGCTCGGTAAGATTTTCATCTTTTTTCGTCAGTTCATAAGTTGCGGTAATGTCAAACATGTTGGCTAAATGAAAGCCTACTTTTAATTTTTTATAATCAGGAGTATCTTTGTATTCTAATGTTTTGACGTCGTATTCCATGACGCGTTTGCCTTCCCGATACTTTTGGCGATAGACACTGCCAACGACTTCTTCGGTTTCATGAACAGGTGTATTTTCTATAACTTGAGGCATAATTTTTTGCATGTTTTCAAGTGACCCGTCAAAAAGCTCCCATACGGTTTCAATCGGAGCGTTAATTTCGATCGATTTTGTCCATTTTTTCATAAAAGACCTCCATCGTAAGTTTTCTTTTATAAAATTAATTCCACTTCGTAAAGCAATATCCTTTTTTATAGAAAAAATACCAAAGGTAAGGAGCCGCCCACTACATTGGAAAGCGGCTCCTGCTGATTTTTGCTCATATTTTCTAAAAGCGGCTCATAACAATCGGGCTTATGCTCATAAATATGAAGTTAATGCTCATAACATTGGGTTTTTGCTCATAAACATAAAGTTTTTGCTCATTACCAATGCTGTTTGCTCATAAATACGAAGTTTTACTCATATTCAAAGGTGTTTGCACATAACATAATGTTTTAGCTCAAACCCCAAGGATTTTGCTCGTAAGGATAAAGTCATTGCTCAGAACTGAAGGATTATTTCTCATAAACATAAAGTTTTTGCTCATAATTAAAAGTTTTTTGCTCAAAAACATGAAGTTTTGCTCATAATCAAGGTGTTTGCTGATAACATAATGTTTTAGCAATCAAGGTGTTTGCTCATAACATAATGTTTAAGCTCAAACCCAGGGCTTTTGCTCGTAAAGATGGATTTTTTTCTCATAACTAAACGATTATTGCTCATAATCATGAAATTTTTTCTCATAACCAAAAGATTTTTTCCCATAATCAAAGGTTTTTGCTCATAACACAATGATTAAGCTCAAACCCCAAGGATTATTGCTCACAAACATGAAGTTATTGCTCATAACCCAAGGATTATTGCTCACAAACATGAAATTTTTAATCATATCCAAAGGTTTTTGCTAATAACGCCCGAAATTTTGTTCATAATTTAAATGCTCCACACCATAGATTATCGAGCAATCTCCGCTTTTCGAGTTGTAAAATCAACATCCGGATAGTACGCATTTTTGACTAAGACGTTCGGACCTAAGCATTGAACCGCTGGACAGTGGCAGTTTAACGACTTCGCTAACGAACTTTCGAGCCAACGTTCAAATATGGACGGTAAGTCATCCGTTTGAACGTTGCCAAGCGGTGGCGCATCGCCAAAGTCAGTCACAATGACATCACCTGTAAAAATGTTCACATTTAAGCGCGAGCGGCCATCTGGGTCGTTACGCACCGTTACATTTTTCGCTTCGTACAGCCGTTTTAACAATGCTAAGTCTTCTTCGTTTTGGCTACAAGGATAAAACGGCAATGTACCGAAAAGCATCCATACGTTTTCATCCCGAATATCGAGCAAACGATGAATAGCTTCGCGTAATTCATCAAGTGTCAACGTATCTAATGTGGATGCAAAATCGCTCGGATACATCGGATGTACTTCATGGCGCCCGCACTTCATTTCCTCGACGATTTGACGATGAATATGTTCAATATGCGGCAATGTCCGCTTGTTCAACATCGTTTCCGCTGAGACCATGACACCTTCTTCGGCGAGCAAGCGGCTGTTTTCAATCATCCGCTCAAACAGTTTTGCCCGTTGCTCACGAGAAGGTTTTTTCTCCATCATCGCAAATCCTGCATCGATGAAGTCATCAATGGTTCCCCAGTTGTGGGAAATGTGCAGGACGTCTAAATACGGGGCAATTTCTAAATAACGATCGATCGGTAACGTTAAGTTCGAGTTAATTTGCGTCCGCACTCCGCGTTCATGGGCATATTTTAAAAGTGGTAAGACATAATTTTTTACCGATTTGGTTGAAAGCATCGGTTCGCCACCGGTAATACTTAACGAACGAAGGTGTGGAATTTCATCTAACCGTTTTAATAATAAGTCTAATGGAAGTGCATCCGGATCTTTCGTTTGTAACGTATATCCAACGGCACAATGCTCGCAGCGCATATTACATAACGTCGTTGTTGTAAATTCGACATTGGAAAGTGTCAATTGGCCGTGCTCTTTTACATCTAAATAAGCTTCCCACGGATCGTAGGAAGGGGTAATTGGTTTCAATTGTTGTACTTGTTCCATGATTGGTTTCCCCTTACATTGAATTTTCCTTATGTCATTATCAAAGAGAAGTCAACAGATTGTCAACGATAAAACAAATGGAAGAAATCATTGCACAATTTCCACCCATTCGGTACGATGGAAGTAGCGAAAGGAGAGATAGTTTGAACAACGTAGCAGTTAACAAAGACCAACAACTTGAATACGTCAAACAACGTCTAAGCATGTTTTTACAAATGCTTGATGCTCTCGATCCAGAACAAGCCGAACTTGAAGACATTGATCGCTTAATCGAAATGATTGATGAGCTTGAAGCAAAAGTGGAACAAGTAAAAAAGTAAAGTTTCATAGTGTATGATGAAAAACTGGCTCGGCATGGGTCAGTTTTTTTAATAGGTAAAAATTTTTACCAGTTGAATCCGTTTTCAGCACAACCCTTTTCTATTACTATGTATAGGAGTATAATAATAATCGGAAAAAGTTTGAAATTTTAAAAATTGCTTGTTGTTTGCTCGGGCAAAAGGGAAAGGGGAAGAATCATGAATATAGAAAAATTCCGTGAAAGTATGTACCAACTCATCGTGGAAACGTCCACCAATTTGCCAAAAGACGTCCGTCGAGCGATAAAAGCGGCAAAAGAGCGGGAAAATGCAGGAACGCGGGCAGCCATGAGTTTAGCAACGATTACAAACAATATTCGAATGGCAGATGAAAACGTCTCGCCAATTTGCCAAGATACAGGACTTCCGACGTTTAAAATTAAGACACCTGTTGGCGTGAACCAAATTGAAATGAAAAAGGCCATTCAAGAAGCGATTGCCCAAGCGACAAAAGACGGAAAACTTCGTCCAAACTCTGTTGATTCGTTAACGGGTGAAAATAGTGGGGATAACTTAGGCATCGGATTACCGGTAATTAAATTCGAACAATGGGAAAACGATTATATTGACGTACGCCTTATTTTAAAGGGTGGCGGTTGTGAAAATAAAAACATTCAGTACAGCTTACCTTGTGAGTTGGATGGACTTGGACGTGCAGGCCGTGACTTAGACGGTATTCGGAAATGTATTTTACATTCGGTGTACCAAGCGCAAGGTCAAGGATGTAGCGCCGGTTTCATCGGTGTTGGTATCGGTGGCGACCGTTCGTCTGGCTATGAACTGGCAAAAGAACAGCTTTTCCGTCCAGTCGATGATGTGAATCCGAACGAAGATTTACGCAAACTAGAAGAATACATTATGGAGAATGCAAATAAGCTCGGAATCGGTACGATGGGCTTCGGCGGAGAAACGACCCTTCTTGGATGTAAAATTGGTGTGATGAACCGCATCCCAGCAAGCTTCTTCGTATCGGTGGCATACAACTGCTGGGCGTTCCGTCGCTTAGGTGTCTACATTGATCCTGAAACAGGGGAAATTACAGAATGGTTATACCAAGATGGAGAAAAAATTGACTTTAAAGAAGAACAAGAACCACAAACAACAGATGCTGACGTCAATGTGGTTACACTGGAAGCGCCGATTACCGAAGAGCAAATTCGTCAATTAAAAGTGGGCGATGTGGTCCGCATTAACGGCATGATTTACACCGGCCGTGACGCGATTCACAAATATTTGATGGATCACGATGCCCCTGTCGATTTAAATGGTCAAATCATTTATCACTGCGGTCCGGTGATGTTAAAAGATGAAGACGGAAACTGGCATGTAAAAGCAGCTGGACCAACTACGTCCATTCGTGAGGAGCCTTATCAAGGGGACATTATGAAAAAATTTGGCGTACGTGCGGTCATCGGTAAAGGCGGTATGGGTCCGAAGACGTTACAAGCATTGCAAGAACATGGCGGCGTGTACTTAAACGCCATCGGTGGAGCGGCGCAATATTATGCGGATTGTATCGAATCCGTTGAAGGTGTCGATCTATTGGAATTTGGTATTCCTGAAGCGATGTGGCACTTAAAAGTAAAAGATTTTACAGCCGTTGTGACCATGGACTCTCACGGCAACAGCTTGCATAAAGACATCGACAAATCTTCGTTAGAAAAACTCGCTCAATTTAAAGAACCGGTCTTTAAGTAAGACTGGAAAGAGGCTGACATTGATGAGTCGGCCTCTTTCTATTTACCTACATCGCTTTCTATGTACCATTTCTCAGCTATTATAAGCCTAAAATCAAGTTTTATGTGCCTATTTATCTGTTCTATATGCCAACAACATCATCTATGAGCTCTGTTTCTCAATTTTTGCCAAGCATGAATCTTTTTCTTTCTTCTCACAATAAGGGTAAAAGTAGGGAAGGAAGGTAACATCGATGAAAAAATGGATGTTCATTCTTGCAGTTGGATCGAGCTTCCTTTGGGGGATCGGACAGGCAGAAGCTGTCTCCAATGAAGCGATCCACTGGGGATTTAAAAAAGGAAAAAACGGTCAGCAAGCTGAAGCTGGCCCTGAACTAGATGAACTACTTGCGAAATATGATGCGTTTTATAAAGGCACAGCCGACAAAAAAGTATTGTACTTAACGTTTGATAATGGATACGAAAACGGATATACGGCTCAAGTGTTAGATGTACTGAAAAAAGAAAAAGTTCCAGCTACCTTTTTTGTCACCGGTCATTACATTCGAAGTGCCCCCGATTTGTTAAAGCGAATGGTCGATGAAGGCCATATCGTCGGCAACCATACGTGGAGTCATCCCGATTTAACGAAAGTGACCGATGAGAAATTTGTAAAAGAACTGAAGCGGGTAGAAGAACAAGTCGAAAAAATCACTGGTCAAGACACGATGCAATATATACGTCCCCCTCGCGGCATTTTTAGTGAACGAACGCTCGCTCTTGCCCAAAAACTTGGCTATACGCACGTCTTCTGGTCCGTAGCGTTCGTCGACTGGCAAACAAACAAGCAAAAAGGCTGGAAATACGCTTACGACAGCATCCTCGCCCAAGTCCATCCCGGAGCGGTGATCCTTTTACACACGGTTTCTAAGGACAACGCCGAAGCTCTCGAACGTGTCATTCAAGAATTGAAAAAACAAGGCTACCAATTTAAAAGCTTAGATCACTACATGATTACCCACGATATGAAATATCCAATGATTACACCATAGAGGGAGGAGTCCCTCCTTTTTCAGCTTTTTTGTATAATCCTCATTCTGTGTGCCAAAAGTTAACGTCTATGGGCCCAAATTGGATGACTATGTGGCAAAGAGATTTTCTTATGAGTCAAATTCTTAAGAGAATAACTTAATGAATTAGAGCAAAACACATTAAATATGAGAAAAAATCCAACATTTATGAGAAAAAATTGACCTTTTATGAGAAAAATCTTAACTTTTATGGGAAAAAATCTATATCCTATGTGAAAAAAAACACGTTTATGAGAAAAAATCGAACTTTATGAGAAAACTCCCGACTATGTGACAAAGTGATTTCTAATAGGCCCAAAATGAGGCAAAAGTGCTTATGGGCCCCAAAAGGAGGACTATGTAACAAAGTTATTTTCAAATGTGCCTAAAATGGATGTCTATAAGACAAAAGTGTTTTCTTATGGTCCCAAAATGGGATGTCTATGAGACAAAAGTGATTTTCTTATGGTCCCAAAATGGATGTCTATGAGACAAAAGTGATTTTCTTATGGTCCCCAAATGGATGTCTATATGCCAAAGTGGATTTTCTTATGTGCCTCAAATGGATGTCTATATGGCAAAGTGATTTCTTATGGTCCTAAAATGGATGTCTATATGCCAAAGTGGATTTTCTTATGTGCCTCAAATGGACGTCTATATGGCAAAGTGATTTCTTATGGTCCCCAAATGGATGTCTATATGCCAAAGTGGATTTTCTTATGTGCCTCAAATGGATGTCTATATGGCAAAGTGGATTTTCTTATGTGCCTCAAATGGATGTCTATGTGGTAAAGTGATTTCTTATGGTCCCCAAATGGATGTCTATATGCCAAAGTGGATTTTCTTATGTGCCTCAAATGGACGTCTATATGGCAAAGTGTTTTTTTATGAGCTAAAAATGGATGTCTATGTACTAAAACGATCTTCTTATGAACCAAAAAAGATGACTTATGTACCAAAGTTGACCTTTTATGTGCCAAATGAGTTGCCGATATGTGTTCCCAATTCGATGTTCTATAACTTGGCTATACGCACGTCTTCTGGTCCGTAGCGTTCGTCGACGTGCCAATCCCCATATGAAGCATGCCGCCTCCAAAACATGATATAATACAAAAAACATCTCTACGAATGAGGGGAACGAGTATGTGGCAAGAAACGATTCAGTTTGAGGGACCATATAATTTTGACTTAGTTCTGTCGCATTTGCAGGACGATCCGCTCAACTGGGTGGACCAACGTACAAAAACGCTAAAGATTCCGTATTATGGGGACAAGCCGCAAGTGGTGACCGTGCAAGGGGTCGGAACGACGGATGCGCCGAAATTTATCGTTACGAGCGAAGGGCCGGCACCTAAAGACAAGGTGTTACAGCGGGTAGCCCACATTTTGCAGTGGGACGTTTCGCTTCACGATATCCACGAATATTTTTTGAAAACTGATTTACGGCCGATTTTTGAAAAACATAAAGGGACACCGCTTATTCTCGACTTTGATTTGTATGCATGTCTTGTCAAATGTATTATTCACCAACAGTTGAACATGGCCTTTGCTCGAAAACTGACGGAACGTTTCGTGCATACATATGGTTTTCAACAGGAGGGCGTCTGGTTTTACCCGTCGCCGGAAAAAATCGCAGATATACGTATCGAAGAGCTGCGCCAGATGCAGTTTAGTCAACGAAAAGCGGAGTATATTATCGGCGTATCAAAGCTAATTGTGACGGGAGAACTGAACTTATCCGATCTCGCCGAACTTTCGGATGATGAAATTATGAAACGGATGGTTAAAATTCGCGGCATCGGTTCGTGGACGGTGGAAAACTTTCTTCTCTTTGGACTCGGTCGCCCGAATCTTTTTCCTAAAGCAGATATCGGCATTCAAAATGCGTTAAAAAAATTGTATAATCTCGAACGGAAACCAACGTACGACGAAATGGACGAATACAAACGTCCGTGGGAACCTTACTTAAGCTATGCATCCCTTTATTTATGGAGAAGTATTGAAGCAACGGAGTGAAACGAATGAAAAAACAGCAAGTGACGATTCGGCCGGGACAAACCTTTCCGTTAACCATTAAACGGCTCGGAATTAACGGGGAAGGGGTCGGCTATTTTAAAAAGCAAGTCGTGTTTGTACCTGGGGCGTTACCAGGCGAAGAAGTCATTGTAGAAGCAACAAACATCCATCCAAAATACGCTGAAGCGAAAATTAAACGCATTCGAAAAAAATCACCTCATCGTGTGGCACCGCCATGCCCGGTTTACGAGGCGTGCGGAGGCTGTCAGTTACAGCACTTAGACTATAAGAAGCAGTTAGAAGAAAAACGCGACATTGTCATACAATCGTTAGAACGGCATACAAAACTCGATGTAGATAAACTAGACATTCGCCCAACGATCGGCATGGACGACCCGTGGTCATACCGTAACAAAAGTCAATTTCAAGTGGGTGAAAAAAATGGTCAAGTCATTGCTGGACTCTACAGTTTAAATTCGCATAAGCTCATTGACATCCCAGAGTGTGGCGTCCAGCATCCACTTACGATTAAAATCACCAACGTCGTGAAACAAATTTTACAAGACTTTCGAATTCCGATTTATAACGAGCGGACGAAACAAGGTGTCGTGCGGACAGTTGTTGTGCGGGTTGGTATTAAGACGGGTGAAGCACAAGTCGTTCTCGTAACAGTGAAAAAAGAACTTCCGCGAAAAGAACTTATTGTGGCGGAAATTCAAAAGCGCCTGCCAGAAGTAAAGTCTATTATGCAAAATATCCAGCCGAAAAAAACGTCGCTCATTTTTGGGGACGAAACCATTCATTTAGCGGGTAAAAAAGCGATTAAAGAACAGTTAGAGACGTTTTCGTATGAATTGTCGGCACGTGCTTTTTTCCAATTGAATCCTGAGCAAACAGTGAAGCTTTATCATGAAGTGAAAAAAGCCGCCGATCTATCCGGTGAAGAAAAAGTCGTCGATGCCTACTGCGGCGTCGGAACCATTGGGTTATGGGTGGCCGACGGAGCGAAAGAGATTCGCGGCATGGACATCATCCCGGAAGCAATTGAAGATGCCAAGGAAAATGCGAAAAAGCATGGCTTTGAAAATGCAAAGTACGTCGTCGGTAAAGCAGAAACGGTGTTGCCGAAATGGAAAAAAGAAGGGTGGATTCCAGATGTCGTCATTGTGGACCCACCACGCACCGGCTGTGACCGTGGTCTACTCGACACCATCTTAAAAATCAAACCCAAAACATTCGTCTACGTCTCATGCAACCCATCCACCTTCGCCAAAGACGTCCAATACATCAGTAAATCATACAAGGTTGAATACATCCAACCCGTCGACATGTTCCCGCATACCGCGCATGTCGAAATCGTCGCAAAGTTGGTAGCACATTTGTAGATATAAAATAAACTCTTGCCATATAAAATAAACTCCTGCAAAAATCAAAATAAAGTTGTGCAAAAGGGCAGGAGCAAGGCTGGGAAAGGAAAGAGGGAAAAGGGAAAACCCTTCATCCTCAAGCCTTTTCCCTATTTTTTATCACGACTTTATTTTCAATCATAATAAAGTTGTGGCAGAAAAAATCGAATCAAAAATCGAGAAAATGAGCGATTCGTGAACGACTTTATTATGAATGGAAAAATATAGGTGGCGTAGGAATGAGGGATGAAGGGGTGGAGAGTAGCAAGGGTTTATTATTGCTGAACATAGTTAGGATGAAAAAAGAGAAAAAAATAAAAAATTTGCAAGGGAAATAGGATGAATCCTGTTTCTCTTTTTTCATTAGGGAATAGGGAAAAGGAAAGAAACAAAGAAGTATTAAAAGAAGATAAATAAACAAAGAGCTCAGGGCAGTTACAACAATTCCAAAAGACATGTGGAAATCGAACATGTCAGGGTGCAATATTTGGCTTACATCAAAGACTTTAAGCATAAAACCAATCTCCCTACTATTATTTGAAGTTCACAACATGAAGGAAACGGCCTTTCCTTCTTCTCTAATTTCCTTTAGATGGTATAATATCTCCAAAAGGAGGGGGAACATGGAAGAAAGACCAATTGAATATTGTCCACATTGTGGAGAAGACCTGATTGGAGAAAAAATTCCTTTCAACTTGAGAGAACATTATTCACCGCCTTATTTTTCCAGACTGAAAATTGGGATTTATAACAGAGAACTCGATAGGATTACGCACTGGCAATGCCCTATTTACGAAGGGACATGGGAGAGAAAATAAAAAAGTGAAGAGTCGACTTATGTTAAGCGAAAAAAGAAAATGCTGGTCTGAAATGGAAATAGAAGACATCTGCCGTATCAAAACGGAATTTTTTTGTTAATTTAAACGAACGTATATTCGTGTTTGGCGATTTTATTCTGTATTAGACCAACTTTATCCGATTCATGAAGTGTAAAAGGCCCTCTACAAGAGGATTTTTTGCTTCTTTAATTGTGTTTCGCTAATAGCTCTATTAAGTTGATTGACATTTACTTTTAACATATTAGTCACCTCCACTTTCAGAATATTATAATCATTCCCCCTGCACTTTAGCATTATATCATTAGTTATCTGTACAAACAATATATATTGTGGTTGTTTTGGTATCAAAATACTATATATTGTGTTTTGTGGTATTTTTAATTTAATTTGTCAAATGATAAAACATATGAATAGTAGAGGAAAAAAGAGTATTTATAAGAAAATGTGGGAACAACAATGCTCAAAGAAGTAATAAACAGTTCTTAATATGTTCATACGATTTTAGTAACTATTTAGAGCAATTGCATAAGAAGTACGAAATAGTTCATACCTCTAAATCATTTTAGTGGTCTATTTGTTTTTGAGAAACTATCAGTTTAGTGACGTTTTGTTTTATTCCTTCTGAAAAATGTCTTCAACAGAGTTATTGTTTTATAAGGATAAAGAATTGTTGTTGTATAATATTTTGTAAAGAAAAGGGGGAGTCTCTTATGAAAGAGGAAATCTTATTATTGAAAATCCATAACGCATTAAAAGAAGGTAAGGATTACTATGAAGCTACTCGTGGAAATTGGAAGATAAATAAAGTCAGAATTCCGTATATTCAATATGTCGCTGGAGTTAGTGGTGGAAAAGTTGTTTGTGCATTTCAACCTTCAAAATGGGAAATTATCGAAGAAGGTTCTGAGAAGGGAAGAAAACGTTTTGAAGGCACTGAAGCTCCTTTGGAAATATTGAAAAAGTTACAAAATGCAGAAGAAAAAGTGATGAAAAAGTTTGGACGTGGAAGTGCAGTTGCTTATATCTCTTTGTCCGAATTGAATAGTATCTTATAAAATAATAGTGAGCTATTTTCTAACCTTGTTGTTTTTAAGGCAACAAAGTGTAAGAAAATAGCTTTTTTATTTAATTATTAGTTATTTTTTATAAAAACTGGCAACGATTTGTTAAAATAAGTATATTGGAACGTTTATTTCAATAATGAATATTAAAGAAATAGTGGAGTGTTAAAAAGGGGAAATTTATATGAATAAGATAACTGGAAATGCAGTGATTGTTCGAACGCTTTTTAATAATCGTTATACCGTTCAGTATTACCAAAGGGAATATAACTGGGGACGAAAACAGATTGAAGAACTAATAGAAGATTTAACAAATGAATTTTTTGAGTTTTATAAAGCTGGAGATACTCAAAGGGATGTAATGAGATACGGAAATTATTTCTTAGGACCAATCATTTTGACAAATGACAATGCCATCATTGATGGTCAACAACGTCTCTCGTCTATGACGCTGTTGCTTATTTATCTAAATAATTTGCAGAAAAATTCTACTTATCCGAAAGTAAACGTTGATAATCTGATTTATTCTGAAATGTATGGGCAGAAAACTTTTTGTATTAATGTGCCAGAAAGAGAACGATGTTTGGAAGGCTTATTTGATAATGGAGATTATGATATAACCAATGAAACATCAGAGAGCGTTATCAATTTATATAATCGCTATAAGGATATTGAAGAAATTTTTCCAGATGAGTTAAAGGGTGAAGCTCTTCCAGTTTTTATTGAATGGTTGATAGACAATATTGTTTTTATTGAGATAAGAACGGATTCCGAACAGGATGCTCATAAAGTGTTTGTTACCATGAATGATAGAGGATTAAGGCTTACTCCTACAGAAATGCTTAAAGGGTATCTACTATCTGAAATCAATGATAACAGTACGAGAAATAAAGCAAACGACTTATGGAAAGAAAGGGTATTAAAATTAAAAGAAATTGAAAAAGACGGAGATGCCGACTTTATTAAAAACTGGTTAAGAGCACAGTATGCAGAATCTATAAGGGAAGGGAAAAGAGATGCGGAGAACAAGGATTTTGAGATAATTGGTACAACCTTCCATAAGTGGGTTAGAGAAAATAAATCCATTATGCAACTAAATAAAAGTTCGGATTTTGAGAGGTTTATATTAAAAGATTTCAACACTTTTTCAGATATATATATTCGTTTAAAACAATACTCCAGTTCATTCGATAAAGAGTATGAGTATGTGTTTTACAATGCTGATAGAGGATTTACATTACAGTATCAGATTATTCTTGCCTCCATTGCACCAGGCGATACAATGGACATTATCAATAAAAAGATAAAACTTGTTTCTTGCTTTATTGACCAGTTTATTGCGGTGCGTGTGTTTAACTTTAAGACAGTTGATTATTCTTCTATCCGATATACTGTATTTAATATTACTAAGAAAATTAGAAGAAAAAGTATAGATGAACTTGTGTCTATCTTGAAAGATTATATAAATGGAATGGAATATACTTTAGAAGGTATAGATGGCTTTTATTTGAATCAATTTACAAGAAGGTATATGTTGCATATTTTGTCAAGAATGACATACTATCTGGAACAGAATTGCGGAATTAACAGTAGTTTTGCCAATTATGTTAATCGTCAGCAGAAGAATCCATATGATATTGAACATATTTGGGCAGACGATTATACACAAGGAAATCATCAAATAGATTTTGCCACGGAAGAGGAATTTAAAGACTTTAGAAATAAATTTGGAGGTCTTTTAATACTTCCAAAGGATAAAAACAGAAGTTTGCAAGATATGGAATATACTAAGAAAGTCGTTAAATATGACAGTGAAAATTTATTGACAAGAACTTTAAATGCAAACTGTTACAGTAATAATCCATCGTTTTTGAGATTTATACAAAATACCAATCTTCCTTTTCGACCGTATGCCCAATTCAATAAAGCCGAATTGATAGAAAGACAAAAACTATATAAAGAAATTTGTAAGAAAATATGGAGTTTAGATTTATTAGAGGAAATTGCAAATTCATAGTTTTTAAAGAAAAAAGGGAAGAAAGTGACTATAAAGTCAAGAATGGAAATACTTGTTACCCAGATTGGCGGAAATTTGTTGTTAATGCTCCCCTTAGGTGTCTATGTTCCTCTTATATGGGAAAAGAAAAACAAATTAAAATTGATCGCTTTTATTGGTTTTGTTACGTCTTTTTTTATTGAATATCTACAATTTCAAATCGGTATGATCATTCATCTTCGTTATCGCTCTGTTGATATTGACGATATCTTGTTAAATACATTAGGAGCAATAACGGGCTTCTTCATACTTAAAATGATTTCCCCTTTGCTCAGTGATAATATAAAATCGTCCCAAAAGCCATCTTTATTCAATTGATATCACCACATTGCCTTCTGTCTTCATATATAAACATCCGTATTTCCGCTACCAAATTTGCGGTAAATACGGATGTTTTTTCTGTATTGGGGGACAGTCCCGCGCTATGGTAATGCTTTAAAGGAGCGCGGGACTGTCCCCTAAAATTCCGTACTCTCCATCGCAATATGAGTAACACAGCGATCTTCTAACCATTTCAGAAGACGAAACAAGTCTTTCGTGAAAGTAGGGAATGTTTCGATTTCCTTTTGAATGTGTTCTTCTTCTCCAAGAAGCGCACAAACCATAATCGTTTCGGCATGGGCATCTAATCCCGCACAACGATGATAAAGAACATCCATGATCCTTACTCCTTTCATCCATAAATTCGCAAACAGAGAGACCATTTGTATGTTAGGCATTTTTCTGTTCGTAGTCACCTTTTCGCACGAAAAGGGCTGACAATGGGTGGAACACCAAATGGACTCAAACAGTTTTTATTACAGGATCGAACTACCATTAAAGAGAACGTCTTTCAAAACTGTTTGCGTTCATATCCATTATGGGAAGGAATGATGGATTTTCATGCATGGGTGGGGAGTAAAATTACTCATGGATGTTTTTATTATGTATGAATTTTTAATCTATGAGAGATTCAATGATGCTATTGGCTACACATCCCTTTTCTCCATTCGCCAAATCCCAATGAAAGAGAAGATACATATATAAAAAGTAGAAGCCAAGTAAAATAAAAATAAATGAAAACTGTTATCCAGACCTTTCAGATTAATGGGGTCCATTGCTATTGCTGGGTAAGAAAGAGGCCATATATAACCGATTTTTAATAAATACAATAATATTCCTAAAAATGTAAATCCAACACTTACTCCTACGGGTACAGAGAAGCTTTTCATAGACGTAGATAATAAAAGTTGAAGAGAAGCAATAGCGATTGTGCCAATCCATCCGTGAAAAACCCATTTGATAATAGTGAACGGTATAAAGCCTGGAAGTCCCATTAATTTACCTACTAGTGTATAGGCTGCTAATAAAAAGATTTGCGTTATCAACGAAAGGAAAGCAATCATCATAAGCTTTGATATATAAATGTTTTTTATCGATATGGGCATTGAAAGAAGTTTGTTCCAATTGTTTCCTGAAAATTCGCTTCTACAGACTAATGAGCTGTAAATACCAATGAGAATAGGGAGCAGAAACATACTGTAAAGCATACCGACTTGCGTCCAAGCTTTTATCCATTCATTTTCTCCATGGTGTACAAGTACTTCTTTATTTGCTTGAAAGTTCAACAGTCCTAACACGATACAAATGAGTGGTATACACATCATGATGAGCCAAAGCTTTGATCTCTTTAATTTGAGCAATTCAGAAGCAAGAACGAATCTGATAGGCATAAATCAAATCCTCCTAGTTAATATCTTTTCTTATAAAATGATTTAAACTTAATAGAATCAAAAATATTCCGATAATTAAACTTAAATATATATTAGAGAGATAAGAAGGATTGTATTGGTAATTCATATGACCATCTATCATTTTAAAAGTAATCGGGTTTGAAATAGCTGGATATGTCCAGATAAATAAACGGCTCACAGAGAACATTTGGCCAAAATATCCTAGAAATGATCCAATCATTCCTGCCGCTAATGCAAAGGCTTGATTTTTAATTATCAAGGATATCCACAGTTGAAGAGCCACAATACATATACTTGATACAATCGATGCAAATACAAACTTTATAGTTAAGATAAAAGGGAACGATCCTGGGAAATCTAAGATCTTTCCAATGATTATAGTGCTAAGAAAGGAAATGCAAGCAGGTATTAGCAATAACACAAAACTTACAATTAGTTTGCTGAAATATACAGAAGCTTTGTAGATAGGAGTAGCCAACAGCAATCTCCAAGTGTTTTCCTTATGTTCTAGATCGATCAATCGGGATACAATTACCGCTATGATAATAGGAAAAAACAGACCATTAAGAACGCCAAAATTTAGTATTAAATTTTCCCAAGTAAGAAACTCTTGTTTAGCTTTTGCTGTTAAGGTGAAAACCCAAGCAATTTCTAATAAGTGCATCAAACCTATAACAAGTACAAATTGTTTTCTTTTTAACTTGAGAAATTCACTTTTTAATATCGATAACATCACAGACTTCCTCCCTTGCCTGTAAGCTCAAGGAAAATATCTTCTAATGTGCGCCGTTCTTCCTCGATTCTATAAACGGATATATTGTTTGTTACTATGAGCTGATTCGCTTGGGCAATCTTCTCATCATCGCAGTTATTGAATACTAAGCATCCATTTTTTATAGTGGAAATAATATGATGACTCTGCAAAATTCGATAGCTTTCGGCGAGATTGCTTACTCTCATCTTTACTATTGATTTACTTTTTCGCAATTTCTCTATTTTATCCTGAAAAATAAGGTTTCCTTTTTGAATAATACCGACCTGGGTAGCAATCTGGTCAATTTCACTAAGTAAATGGCTTGAAATAATAACAGTCATGCCATATTTAGAAGGTAATTGCTTAATTAGCTCACGTATTTCTTGTATACCGGCCGGATCTAATCCATTCGTAGGTTCATCAAGAATTAAGAGTTTTGGGTAAGCTAAGAGAGAAGCAGCGATGCCCAGCCGTTGTTTCATACCTAACGAATATTTTTTTACAAGCTTATCCTTTTGATTCGTTAGTCGTACAATTTCTAGTACTTCATCTATATTTTGTTTTGGGGCGTTAATTAAACGACGAATAACTTCTAAGTTTTCATAACCTGTTAAATGCCCGTAGTAAGATGGTGATTCCACTAAAGATCCTATATTTTTTAGGATGTTTGTTCTATGGATGTTTAAATCTTTGTTGAAAATTTTAATTTTCCCCTCGGTTGGTTTTACTAAACCTAAAAGCATTTTTAGTGTGGTTGTTTTTCCTGCGCCATTTGGCCCTAGGAAGCCGTAAATTTCGCCTTCTTTTACTTTTAAATTTAATTGTTTCACGCTAAAATGATCCCCGTATTTTTTTGTAAGGTTTTGAGTTTCTACAATATACTGAGACATATTGTTGTTTTCCTCCTTTAGATGTGGTGTAATTTTAACCATAAAAAACTATACACAATCTTGTTTAACTTCCTTTTCACATTACCTTAAGATTTGCTTAATTAAAAAAGCGTATTAACATTTAGTTAATACGCTTTTTTAAAACTACTGTTGTTGTTGTCCCTTTTCCCCATTTGCTTTGCACATGAATTTCGCCGTCGTGAGCATTAATAATTTGTTTCGCAATCGCTAATCCTAAACCTGATCCCTCGATATTTTTCGTATTACTGCCTCTAAAGTAACGATCAAATAAATGTTCTAATTCTTCTTCTGGAATGCCTCGACCATTATCTTCGACAAAGATATATACTGCATGTTTATCGTCTTTAACATCGACTTTTATATGTGTACCACTCGAGTTATGAACAATCGCATTAACAATAATATTATTTAAGGCTCTCTGGATTAATTTTTCATCTATTTTTATTATTAAAGGAGTACTGTTTGCGATGAATTCTATATTTTTATCTTTGTAAGCGGGATTATTTACGTATGAAATGATTAAGTCCCTTAATATTTTTATAATATCTGTATCTTTTTTGTTTAAAGGGAGTATATCGTTTTTAAGTTGATATGTTAGTTTTAAGTCGTCTATAAGTTTTTCTATATAAAGAGATTTTGACTCAATAATCTTGGCGTATTTCATTCGTTCTTCTGCTGTAAAGTGATAATTTTGGTCCGCCAGTAATTCACTGTAGCCCTTAATGGAAGATAAAGGAGTTTTTAAATCATGTGTAAGGTTAGTAATCCATTCCTCTCTCATTTTATCCAATTGTTTTCTCTTTTTATCTAATTCTTGCAGATTAGTAGATAGCTGTTTTAAACTTACAAAAACATCTTTATATATACCTTTGTTTACACTTTTCTGTTCATATATTCCCTTGGACAAATTGGTGATGGCATCGATCAACATCCATACAGGTCTAGCCATATATTTAGCTACCCCATAAGCGAAAATCAGAACACATAGTATGGCCGCGATAACTAGCATGAGGATCCCGTAAGGATACAAGCTAAACATATTGTTAATATTCAAATAGATTAAAAAACGCGAAACTCTTTGATAAGGAAACGCAACAATATAACTCCATTTTTCGTTATTTTTTTCTAGTTCGCTCACGAAAATGGTATATCCATCTACTGAATATTTGTATAAAAAGACAATGTCTTTGGCTGTGTAGTGCTGCTTTATATTCTTTGGTGTATGAGCGTTATAAACGACATTTCCATTCTTGTCTACAATTTGCATCCAAGCTTTATTTTGAGTTAGTATGTGTTCTCCTTCTTGAGTGAGATAAAAATTACCATTCATCCACTGGATTTGTTTTTTTAAGTTTAAGGTAATTTCTTCCGGAGAAGATTCCTGATGGTTCAATTTATTATTGTGAAAGACGAAATAAGTAACGATAGCTACTTGTACGATTAACACTGTCAATAGTAGTCCAATAATAGAAGCTATATATAAAATTGTGATTTTCCATTTCATAGCCGTTATTCCTTTGTATTTAATTTATAACCTAATCCTCTAACAGTAATTAGATATTTTGGATTAGAAGGATCATCTTCTATCTTTTCTCTTAGATGTCTTATATGCACCATAATCACATTATCACTTCCATAATATTCTTCATTCCAGATCGCTTCATATAAAGAGGACTTGCTGAATACTTGATTTGGATTCTTTGCTAAAAATAATAGAAGTTGATATTCTTTGGCTGTCAAATGAAGAGTTTTATTGTTTTTGAATACTTCTCCGCTTTTTTCATTAATTATAATGTCACCAAATTGATATACGTTTGAATGAATAGGTTGGTGCTCTCCTCTTAAATATCGATCCCGTCTAAAAAAAGCTTTCATGCGGTAAGCAACTTCTTTAGGACTAAACGGTTTTGTAATATAATCATCCGCTCCAATGCTTAAACCAACAATACGATCTACATCTTCTTCTCGTGCTGACAGAAAAAAAATAGGTGCCATTGTAAAAGATCTAATTTCTTGACAGACACTAAACCCATCTATATCAGGAAGCATAATGTCCAGAACAATTAAATCTGGATTAATACTCTTACACATCTCTATTCCTTTATATCCTAGAGAGGCTTTGTATATGTGACGGAATCCTTCTTTTCTTAACACAATTTCCAGCAAATCTAAAATTTCTTCTTCATCATCGATCATTAGTATTTTTTTAGATTCTATGTATTTATTATCAACGAGCAATATGTCTACCTCCTCAAGATTTAGACGTGATTTTTCTAATATAGTCATTCTATAGATTTTGATTTATTAATGATTTTCAGAGCGCAACAAACCCTTTATAGTAAATTTTTACATTATATTATAATTATTTTCATTATCTTCTAAAAAATAAAGGGGTATTAAAAACATATTTGTAGAAAATATGGATTCTTAGTATTGGGGGACAGTCCCGCGCTATGGTAAAGCTTTAAAGGAGCGCGGGACTGTCCCTTTAATAAAGCAAATACTAATGGGAATAAATTAATGAATTAGAGCAAAACACATTACTTATGAGAAAAAATCCAAAATTTATGAGAAAAAATTGAACTTTTATGGGAAAAATCCTAACTTTTATGGAAAAAATCTAAATCTTATGGGAAAAAACCCACGTTTACGAGAAAACATTAAAGGGACACGGATAATAGTAAAATAATGGTAATATAATTAAGGTAAGGTTAAAATGTTAACCACTATAGCTGGTATGAAAATAGGAATGTATTTCGCTACTGGGCTATTGGCAATCGGAACCATCATGTTCACTCATTATTGGTTATTATGTTCGTTTTCGTTAGTAAAGTAAAAAAATAACTAAATTTAATAGGAGGGATAGGGGGATTGAAACGGGTTCTATTGTTGTTTTTCATGTTCGTATGGACATTTCAGCCATTCGTCCATGCACTTTCTTGGGCCTATTCGTTCGTTGTCTGGAAAGGACATGTGTATGAAGTAACTGTGGAAGAAGTGACCGATATTGGAAAAATGATTGGCCAGGTAAAAACCCAAGCGGACAATAGGACAGGTGATTACTGGGGAGATGCGTCGAATGTTTATCCAGTCGGTACGAAGTATTATGAAATTAAAGGGACACCGACAAAATTGGCCATTGCGGTCGAAGTGGAGCCCAATCGCTATTTGAAAGCAGTCTACAAGCATCGGTCACCACATTATTGGAAAGAAGTTGCTTTAAAAATAGGATTTGGGCTTGTTATAGTTGCGATTGTATTCATCGTTGTAAGGTTAAAAATAAAAAGGAGTTAGCACTTAGCTACTCCTTTCTATCCAATCAAAATTTGAATCGTTAATGGGCTTTCTTATGTGCCAAAACTAATTGTTCTATGAGCCCTAAATCGTTTTTTAATTGCCAAATAAACTGCTCTAAACCCCAATGCCAGCTTTTATGAGCCTAATTTTGCAATCTCAAAACAAACTATTGCTATATTAATGAATAATTTAACGCTTTAAAGTAATGCGGGACTGTCCCCTAAAATTGTCCCCTAAAATTACAACTTCGTCCGAATATTCCACAGCTCTGGGAAAAAGCGTTGGTCTAATACTTTTTTCAAATACGTGACGCCGGATGAGCCGCCGGTGCCCGTTTTGTGGCCGATGATGCGTTCGACGGTTTTCATGTGGCGGAAGCGCCATTGTTGGAGCCAGTCTTCAATGTCGACGAGCTTTTCTGCCAATTGATATAGGTCCCAATACTTGTCGACGTTTCGGTACACTTCGAGCCATGCTTGCTCCACCGAGGCGTCTTCTTTGTATGGCTTTGTCCAGTCGCGGTCGAGCACGTCTTGGTGAATTGGGAAACCGGTTTTAGCTAACGCTTGAATAGAGACATCGTACAATCCGGGTGCTTTGTACGCTTGTTCGAGTTCCGCCGATAGTTTCGGATCCTTTTCATAAATTTTGAGCACGTGGTCTGTTTTGTAACCAAGCGCAAATTCAATCATCCGGTATTGAAACGATTGAAAGCCCGATGCTTGCCCAAGCTTGTCGCGAAACTCCATGTACTCCGATGGGGTGAGCGTAGAAAGTACGTCCCAAGCATGAATGATTTGCGTTTGAATTTTAGATACGCGTGCGAGCATTTTAAATGCTGGTGAAAATTCCCCTTTCTGGATCAAAGCCGTCGCTGCGCGGAGCTCGTGTAAAATCAACTTCATCCATAATTCGCTTACCTGATGGATGATGATAAACAGCATTTCATCATGATGGTCAGACAATCGTTTTTGACTAGATAAAATCGCATCGAGCTGCAAATATTCTCCATACGTCATCCGATCGCGAAAATCGGTGTGAATGTCTTTTTCGTGTACCAAAGCCGTCTCCTCCTATCGAATCGGTTTGATGAGCGCCCGCACCGGACTTCCGTCGGCCTCTTTTAACGGAAGCGGAACGGCGATAAGTTCGTAATCTCCCGGTTCCACATCGTCGAGCATCACGTTTTCTAAAATGTGCACCCCGTGTTGATGCAGTGAATGATGCGCTGCCATGTCTTTACTATCAAGCGGATCAACAGACGGCACATCGACACCTACGAGGCGAATGCCTTTTTCGTAAAAAAATGGACCAAGGTCGGCATCAAGCGGGACAATTTTTTCCGGAAAGCGGTTCGGTTCGTTCGGAACAGCCGTCCGAAGCAACAACCGGGTCACTCCTTCTAAATCGAACACTTCAAGCGCAGCACGGTCAATTTTTTCACAATGCGACACATCAATGACGCGCGCCGGCCCAATAAAAACGCTTACATCTAAGTCGAGAATTTTTTCTCCATGGTCGTTAAAATGAAATGGGGCATCGACATGCGTTCCGGAATGCAAGCTCATCGTCATCCGTCCGATGTTTACCGATCCCGTCTGTTCTTTCGTAAAAGAAAGGTTATACGAAAAAGGCGTATCCCCTGGCCAATGGGCTAACTCGTTATGAAGCGGTTGTGAAATATCAATCCACTCGTTTTTCTTCATGTTATGCCACCACATCTCGTGTATTTTCGTATTGTTTGTATGTTTCCTCTGTCATAATTGCTTTTAATATTTGCACCGTCCGGAAGACGTCTTCAAAGGAGTTGTACAATGCAACTGGGGCAAGGCGAATGCCGTTTGGCTTCCGGAAATCTGGAATCACGCCTTGTGCTTTTAGTGCTTTACAAATACGCGCAGCTTCCGAATGTTCTAAGTAGATGTGACCGCCCCGCGTCTCGTCGTCTAACGGATTGCCGAACGAAAAGCCAAAATCGGCTAATTCATAGCGGATAAGGTCCATCATATATTGCGTCAGCTGGAGCGATTTTTTTCGGAGGCGGTCGATGCCAGCTTCGTGAAAAAGCTCCAACGAACCAAGCAGCGGTGCCATGCTCAGTACATGCGGAGTCGCCAGTTGATAAGCTCCAGCATCCGGCGCTGGCGTAAGCGTATGCTCCATGTCAAACTGCTTCCTTTTATCTGAACTAAACCAGCCTGCTAGCCCTGGCGTCCGGCCGAAATGCTTCTCATTCACGTAAAGACCCGCCACGCATCCTGGACCGCCGTTTAAATACTTGTAGTTACACCAAAACGCAAAATCGACGTCCCATTCGTCAAGCGCATGCGGAATCGCCCCAATCGAATGGCACAAATCCCAACCGATAAGGATCCCACGACGATGCGCTTCTTCCGTTATTTTTTTCATATTTAAAATTTGCCCGCTTCGATAAAGGACGCTCGATAAGACGATAAGTGCGACATCATCGGTCATCGCTTCAATTATGTCTTCTTCTGTGAGCGTTCGTCCGTCGCGACTTTTCACGCGGACGAGATGTTCATCCGGATTCAAACTTTTTAACTTCAACTGACTTTGTAACGCATAAATGTCCGATGGAAAACTTAATTCGTCTGCGACAATTTTCGTCCGGTTCCCTTGAGGTTCATAAAACGTGGCCACGAGTTGATGAAGATTTAACGTCGTCGACCCGGTTACAATGACCTCCTCCGGCTTCGCCCCAACAAGCGGTGCCATCAAATCCCCAAGCCGTTCAGACAAGTAAAACCACGGATGCTCCCCTTGTGTCCAACCGTCAATCCCAAGCTCTTTCCACGAATCAAGAATTTGTAAAAGTGATGCCTCCGCCCGCTTGGAAAGCAGTCCGAGAGAATTCCCGTCCATGTAAATTGTTCCTTCTTTTATATAAAATTCGTCCCGAAACGAACGCAGCTCATCTCGCGCATCGAGTTGCTGTGCATGCTTAATCGTGTATGGCATCGTCATGGCCTTCACCTCTTTGGATAAAAAAATTAAATAAATTCTGATAAATTAATCGTATCTCTATGATGAATGCTGTGTCAACGGAGCAAAAAAGCATAAGGAAAGAATTTTTAGAAGATTGAGCATTTCCAACGAAGGTCATTTAGTAAAAAATTTGTCAATGGATGCAGGATTTTGTAAATAAATAGAGAATTGAATATAAAAAATAAGAGGAGGGATAATTATTGATTGTCAAAAAACGAACGGTACCTTATCAGTTGCGAGCATTAGAAGCACTTGAACGAAGGCTTCCAAAGCATCATCCGAAAAGAAATGAAGTAGAGAATGACTTATTCAAAAGAAGGGAGGAGTATGAGGGAGAAAAGTTATTAGATGAATTTCTTTCTTATATAGATTTGTACTTACGATCGTATTACATTTATCATGATGTACGACTAAAAATAGATGACCTGCTTATCCAACTGGATGCGTTGGTCATGACACCTTCATTTTTCCTCATCATAAAAAAAATCCATTATTGCGGAACGCTCTATTTTGATGAGTTTGAACAGCTAATTCAGACGGTGAATGGAAAGGAAAAAGGGTTACCGAATCCGATTTTCGAAGCTGATTGGCTTTGCCGAAAATTGAAATTGTGGTTTGCTCAATATGATGTAGAACATATCCCTATTGAATTCCTTGTTGTCAATACCAATGAAAGAACCATTTTAAAATCTGCCTTAGAACACCCGCTCCCCGTAGTGCATGTCCACACTCTCCCCGAAAAAGTGGACCAGCTTGCTCGCATTTATTCCCACCCTATTTTAAGTGAAAAAAAATTAGAGCAATTAAAACAACAAATATTACTTCACCATTTACCTCACCAACCAGCTATCTTACCGCATTACAACATCCAACCGAACGAATTAATTACTGGTGTCCAATGCCCTGAGTGTAATAACTTTTCGATGGAGAGAGTCTGGGGTAAGTGGATATGCCCACATTGTAACTATTCATCTAAAACGGCCCATGAACAAGCGATTTTCGATTATTTGTATCTGGTAGAACCTTTTATTACGAATCAAAAATGCCGGTCTTTTATACAATGTCCATCGATTAGAGTCACATTCGATCTTTTATCAAACATGCCGCTGGAAAGAAAAGGAGGGAGTAAACACCGTAAATATTACTTGAGAGTAGAATAATTTGGCCGATGGCCACACAAGTTAGAAGTAAAAAAGAGGGATCTTCATGAAAAAATCGTCTATCCTTTTATTCATAATTTACGTCAGTTCGTTCCTTTCCTCCTTTTTGACCAACCGTCGCCCGTTTTGGTATCACCAGTTAAAAAAGCCGATTTTCACTCCAACCGGCTACACGATTGGCTTTGTTCGGTCCATCCTCTATTTCTTCATTGCTTTAGCCGTTTCCATTATCAATGATCGCCATAGGTATAACTCCCAAACGAAGCGGTTTTTCTCGTTATGTATCACCAATTTTTTATGCAACCAAGCGTTCAGTCTGCTCTTTTTCCGCTTAAAATTGTTGCTATTTGGGATCATTAATACCATGCTTATCGCTTTAACAGCGGTTGACCTTGTAAAAAAAGAGCTCGGTCGCTGTCAAAAATAAGTGCCGTCATTTGGAGTGAATTTGTGTCACAATGGGAACGTATATTTCGCGAACTATCACTAGACGTGTCGTTAATCCAACCTTGTCGGACAATTGACTTTGGAACCTTAGAGACAACTATACGGAAAAAACGACAAGAACATCAAGAGGTAGAAATGTATCAACAACACGAACAATTTATCCACACATTCCGCCAAAAGTTAGTGAGGTGGAATAATGGTGGGGGAGCATAGTGAAAATTTTTTAAAACTCCATGAACTGTTAAAAAAAGGTCGAGATGTAAGCATCTGTATCCTGGATAATAACAATGTTTAATTTTGTACACACTTTCAAACCTATTTCCCAGTAGAAACAACTTATCATTATTATGATGTTATTTTAGTGCCTGGATGGGGATATGAGGAAATCACACACAGTAAACATCGAGCGCAATATGTTTTTTCTATTCCTCAACCACTTTTCATACTAGACGTAGAGAAAGATTACCTTCCACACATTGAGTACCATAGCTTAAAACTGATGAAAATATTTGCTTCTGCATGTTCCCCTGCTTCGAAACCTCATCGTTATTTAAAGAAAAGGCTGTGTTAAAGGTTAATGTTGATATAGCACAAAAATTTAGGAACTTCGGATTTAAGGAAGTTCTTCTTTTCTTGAAAAAACGCCATCGTTAGCTGATACAGATTATTATTTAACAGCGTATATTGCCTCTTGTAATTTTAACATTACGTCCCTAAGATTTTTTACTTTATTATCATTTTCTGTCTCATCTTCTAAGTAAAAATCTGCAAAAGACTGATTTTCGTATCTTGGTACAATATGCATATGATAATGGGTTAATTCATTAAAAATACCACCATTTTGACAAATTGTAATACCATCAGGTTTATACAATAACTTAATAGCCTTTGAAACAAGTATAGATGCCTTCATAATTGCATGTGCTGTATCCACATTGAGTTCTTCCACTTCTTTAAAATGTTTCTTTGGTAGTATCAAAGTATGTCCATCATTAAAGGGAGCGTGGTCTAAGATACAAGTCACATACTCATCTTCGTACACAACATAAACTGGTAGTTTTTTGTTTGCTAATTCACATCCTAAACAATACTTTTCTTGTGGCATATGTTTCCCCCTTTTTCTTCGTAATCTGTTTAGTTAGTCGGAAAAGATAACTTTATTCATAAATTACACACTGAATTTAGATAAACGTAAACTATCATAAGTATCGGTCATTTCAAATACAAATGAGGATAGTAGGAACTCTTTGATATTGTGTTTTGTGCTTTCGTTACTGCGACTATCTATAAACAAGAACCAAGTAAGATAGTTATCAAGATACTTGGTCGCTACACCTTTAAATCGGTCTATCCATTGCTTCAATCGAGAATGCAGACCATTCACGTTCTGAATGTGATAAATGCCTTTAATAACGTGTGTTCCGCCATCTGATTTTAAGCGATAATGCTCTAATCCTTTTTCTTTCGCATAGGTTTTGTACGCTCTCCACGCATCTGTCACAAGTACATTCTCAGAAGTTAACTTAGAGCCAATGATTTTATCAACTTGGGATTTCACTATTCGCCCCATACAGGTGACTTTTGCAATCGTTGTTTTTGTTCGGTCTCTTGCAACTAAGACGCAGACTTGTTCCTTGCTAATACCACGATGTTTTGATTTACCGCCACGTTTACGACCTGTAATCCCACGTTTACCTTTTTCAGAGTATAGGAAGTAGGTTTCATCAACTTCAACGATACCTTCAAATTGCTCAAAATCCATTTGTTTAAGTGCGTTTAATAACTTGTGTCTCCAGTAAAAAAGCGTAACCCAAGTAACCCCTACAATTTCCGCTGATTTTCGTAGGGAAAAGCCTTTAAACATACATTCAACAAATTTAATCCATTCGTTTCCTTTTCGAGTGCGATATAAAAAGGTATTGGTTGTATCCGTAAAAGTCTTTCCACAACATTTACAACGATAACGCTGACGACCGTTATATTTTCCGAACCGAACAACGTGCTCCGATGCACAACGAGGACACTCAAAGCCTTCTTTGAAGCGAGTTTCCCTCATTTCATCAATTAAACGACCACCAACAGGGGAGGAAGGGTCAACATAGCGTTTTACCCATTGATACACTTGTTCTTGTTTGCTTCGAGGCAAACTACCGATATGTTTCAACAAGTTTCTGAACGCTTTGCTCACCCTTACACCCTCCTTAGAAATACCGATATACTTGGACAAGGTACAAAAAATCAACAATATACTTTAACAGAGCCAAAGAAAAAAATCCACCAAATTAGTTCAGGACTTTCCGATATAGACGATGATTGGATGGCCCATTTCTATGAACACGGCTTTGAGACGAATAAAGAGGATACATGTAAGAAAAATGCAGGGGAAAGTTCCATTCTTGTGTTAGCCTTCTTATTACTTCATCAATATGCTTTCAATATCAAACAAATTGCCATCAGTACTAGTGACATAAGTGTAGGTGATATTAAGAAAAACATTTTGGACTACTCCGCCAAACATCAATTATTACATGTTCCCCACATAAATCCGATTTCCTTTTTAAGTATTAACGTTCTTCTTGCACGTGCATTCCAGCCGAATCGTAATCCGATGCTCTTTCGTCTTCGGTTCTTTTGGACGCCCTCGCTTCAATTTCTTTCGTTCAAACGATAAATCCTCATAAACAATGACATCTAAGTACCCGAGTCGATCGTAAATGGACTGATTCTCCTGAACCAATTGCTTCCACATTTGTGACGTTTCCTCTAAAATCCGCAGATATGCTTCTTGAAGACGCCTTTTTTCTTCTTCATTTTGTGGCCGTATGTGCTGGAAGACTGATAACAATTACTGTTCAAAATCGTCTTCCTGGTAACATCTCGCTTCTTTCATTTCAATCACCTTTTTTGTCTGACATTTAATAATTTCATTATACCCAAATTTATGTTTATGTCCGACAATAAATTATTTTTATCTCTTAAAGAAGGAGGATGGTTCCCTTCATTATTCAAAAAAAGTTTTTGGGCAGAGCTAACGTCAAAAGAATAAAAAAATGTGCACATACTAATCTTGATATATCAATATTTTCGTGATTTAGGAGAGATAAAATGTGCATCAAACATGCACATTTTCATTGGTAGAGTATAGTAAACCCTAACAAGAGAGTGAAGAAAACTAGAATGTGTACAACACGTTATTTTTCGTCTGACATATAAGGAATAAGACTTTCCGTCCTCTTCTCATAAAGAGTAGGTGGAATAGGAATTCAAACCATAACAAATTTGGTGCCCATGATACCCCCATATGGAGAACGTTCCCAACATGAACTTTTGGTTTTGTTCTCCCTTCTAATTAGAGGGTTTAAAGATACAAACTTTAGATTGAATAAAACAACTTGATTCATTATGTTGCATTTGAATATCAATCTCGTCAACATAAAAAGCCTCACCCCTTGATAGGAAAGAGGCGAGGCTAATCTGATTATTTACTTTCCAATGCAACATAATAGACATTATGTTGCATTTAAAATTATAATTTCTATAAAATCTAATAAATCATCAAAAATTTGTCGTCTCTCCTTATTCGATTTATCTCCGAAAAATAATATGAGCATTATTTTAATCAATTTCTGTTCTGGTTTCAATCTTTATATTTGTTTTGTTTATAGGTGATTCTCCTGTTACAATCAACCTTTCAGTTCTTACTTGAAATTCCCAATTAAAATCATCGTCAGGATATGTTATCAATAAAACAATATCCTCATCTTTGAATTCCTTCTTTAAGGTGTATTCCAAGTGCATTTTTGAAACTGTTAGTGCACCAAGATATAAACCAATTATTGATAATGAAGTTATAACAATAGCAGTTTTTTTCTTATAAAAGAAAAGAAGGATGAATGAAGTCATGAGAATTGCTATGAAAAGTAGGTCTATTTTATTGATTATAGTATACTCAAAATCATCTTTAATAAAAGGGTAAAATAGTCTAGCTCCATTACCAATAAAATCAATAAAAATATGTCCAAATAAAATAATCAGAGAAAAAATCATCCAGACTTTATTTAATTTATTTTCATTATTTAGTTGAACATAAATAAATGAAAGAATTAAACCTAATATTGGAACTAGCCATAAAGAGTGGCTTGAAAGGATACTCATTATTTTCAATATATCTGGTGAAATTACAACTAAACTACTGAATAACAGAATAAATATTTTTTTCTTAAAAGAATCATTATCTTTCACCAAGGTAAGAATGGTTATTATACTACTCACAAGTATATGTGGTAAGGTTGCGAGGATTAAATTTACCCCTATCGCTAAGTATTCCATTATCTATCATCCTTTCAGTTATCCCATATAACCTTTTGAAATTCTACGAATGAGTCTTCTGGCGAGATATTCCCTCTGATACTATCATACATTAATGTTATTCCTGGAAAAATTATATTGTTTTCAAAATTAGTATAAGAAAATTTAAGCTTTTCCGGATAAAAAATATCTAACTTATAATCCCTTTGATCATAAATATCTTCAAGTTTCTGTGTAATATGAATTGGAAGATCCTTTGAAATTATTTTTTAAGTGGAATTTTCCTCCAAACACTTCATTCTTCATGTACAATGGAAAATAAATACAGATTATAAACGGCTTCGATGGGGGGATTCCATGATGCAAGAAAAAGCCCTCACCATTGGGCGATATTTACTGACAAAGTTAGCCGGTGCCGGCTTTTCCATCTTTATTTATTTTCTTGTCATTTTAATGTCCGCTGAATTTGACATGTACGATACAGTTGAAAACTTTAATCAAACAAAGATGCTTTGGTTTATTTTTTACGCGTACGGAATTACTTGTTCCATCGTTATTGATGGGCTAACAACAAGAGTGAAAAAGTTCCATCAAACGACGAAAATCGTGCTTTATATCGTGGCCGGATTTGCTTATTTTCTAGTTCGAGGTGTAAATCCATTTACTTTATTTGCTGGTGCTGTTGGAGCTATTTTTTCGTTACTGTTTTATCTTGAAACTATATTTTCGAAAAAGAATGTGTGGCGACGGTGGTTATTTGCGGTTGGTATCCCACTATTCCTTATCACACTTTTATCCATCGACTTTACGACGAAAAAACAATGGAACGAAACGAGAATCGACAATAGCTTCCAAGCTACCTTTTCCTACTTTCACGGGAAGCACGAAATTCCCGTTCACTTAGAACAAGGTGATACGCTAACGTTTACCATTGAGTTTCATCCGACAAATGGCGGTGGATATGGGTATCATGTAAGGAACAAAGAAAACCAATATGTCGACATAACGGAATTGGGAGAAAATACGCGTTCGATTACAGCAAAAGCTACCGGTACCTACTACATCGTCGTAACAGGTCACCATTTATCGGGGAGTATAAAGGTGGAGTGGGAAGTGGAGAAATAGAATAAAATGAATTAAGGAGAAATGTATTTTTAAAAGCCTGTTTTCTAACATATTTGTGGTTTCAATAGGAATCTATTTAAGAGGAGAGGAAGGAATTTGACCACAAAAGTTGTCAATTGGGGAGACGGAAAAGTAAAGTTAACTTGGAAGCATGATACGAGCCTTCCTCCAAGAGAGTTCATTACAAGCGTTCACGCATTTTGTTTTAAAGATGAGAAGCTACTTTTAGTTCATTTAAACCATAGGGGTTGGGATTTTCCTGGTGGTCATATTGAGCATGAAGAAACTCCTGAAGAATGTATAAAGCGCGAAGCCTATGAAGAGGGGTATGTCACGGGAAGATGCTCTCTTCTAGGGTATATTATCGTTGACCACACTGAAAACCCAAAATGGAATGAACGTAGTCCTTATCCAAAAGTTGGTTATCAGATCTTCTATCGTATGGATATTGAAAAATTACATGACTTTGAAGCCAAGTATGAGTCGGCAGAAAGAATTCTAATCAATCCATGCGAAGTTATAGAATATTATCATGATTGGAACGAACTATATCAAGAAATACTTAATCATGCTGCAAACTAATTTATCTTCCATTAAAAGGGAGTGTTAGTTCAACAAGAAAATATAAATAATTCTAAAAAACAGTTATGTAATAGCTTCTATGAAACTGTTATTTTATGTTAGGAAAAACTGTATTTTAAAACGCTTTGCTATTTTGGAAAGAGTATGAAATTTGCAAGGCGCTAACAACGGCGCCTTTTTCCCCTTATCTTCCTCAATTTCGAATCCTCAGAACCAATCCACTTTTTTCTAAAAAATAAATTTCTTTAAAACTATTTTTTCCTCTGTTACGAATAAATAGATAGAAGTTTCCAATTCCATAAATCTGCTAGAAAAGAAAAGAGATGTGAATGATGGATCAGGAAAGACAGTGGATCAGAAAAATCAAAAGAAAGTCCTGCCGGAAAGCTGCCAATCAACTGATTTCTAAATACTATAAAGAAATATATGCCTATGTGTATAAGCAAACGATGAATAAAGAATTAGCAATGGACATAACGCAAGAAATCTTTTTACGCATGCTTCAATCAATCCGTTCTTTTGATGAGAAAAAAGCTTCGTTCAGGACGTGGCTTTATAAACTAGCAACCTATCGAATCATTGATTATTACCGTTCAAAATATTACAAATACCATCACTTAGCAGAACCGATTGAAGAATATGAGCCTTCTCAGTGGGATGATTTTACATTGACGTTGGAATATAAAGAAGATGTCGAGAGAATTTTGCATCTTCTTGTTCAATTCGATTCTTCCATCCAACAAATATTCAGACTGAAGCTATTTTCAGATTATACGTTTTCCGAAGTTGCTGACATATTAAACCTACCGGAGGCGACGGTGAAAACGAAGTATTATTCGGCTGTGAAAAAAATCAAAAACAAAATGAGGGGGGATGGCCAATGAGGAAGGAAAAATTTCACGTTGAATATCCAGATGAAGAAACTATTCAGTATGAAATTCACACGATTGTCAATCAGTTTGGCAATGACCGGGACTCTTTTTTCGCTTTTTTGAAAAACATGTATCGACAAGTTGGTGTGAAGCATTTGTTTCGAGATTGGTATGAAACAGCCTTCACGTTATTCATGTTGGTCATTATTTTTACGTTTACAGTATTACAATCCACAAATTATTTCCAAAATGATATCGGAAACGTCTACTCTTTTATGTTTATCACATCGCCCCTCATATATATTAGTTTTTCATTCTGGGCTTTGCTAGATAAGGATCAAACGTATGAAGTAGAAATGGTTTGTAAGTACAACTTTTATCAACTTACAGCTTTTCGCATGTTAGTCTATAGTATTCTCAGCATCTTGTTAAGTTTGCTAGGGGCAGCATTTTTAAGTATTCAAGTAAATCGTGTCGTTCATTTTTGGGAATTATTCACGATTTCGATTTCTTCCCTCTTTATTTTTTCAGCGCTTTTTATCTATGTCATCATTCGCTATCGGTCGCGTCGGGTGTTTTATGGATGGCTCACCGCCTGGGTGTTTCTAAATTGTGTGCTTTTCATATATAGTGACGAATTTTATCATACTTGTTTAAGTCAAATACCGATATATGTGTATATCTTCGTTGTATTTCTATGTGGATATCTATACGTAAAGCAAATTCAAGACATGATGCAAACAACGGTTAGAAGGAGAGAGGCAAGATGTTAGTGATGAACAATGTGACCAAATATTTCGGGGATTTTTGTGCATTAGAAGATATTTCGCTTGAATTTCATCATGGAGTATATGGATTATTAGCACCAAATGGAGCGGGGAAAACAACATTAATCAAAATGTTGACGACTTTACTTTATCCGACAAAAGGGGACATTTTGTATGAAGGAATCGATATTTTTCAGCTTGATGAACGGTACCGTGAAGTGTTAGGGTACTTGCCTCAACAATTTGGTTACTACAAAAATTATACCCCTGTTCAATATTTACTTTATTTAGCGGCGTTGAAAGGGATTGAAAAAGAAGTAGCTAAAAAACGGGTGTACGATGTATTAGAAAAAGTAGCCCTTGCTGATGTGGCTCATAAAAAAATGAAGAAATTCTCAGGTGGAATGATTCAACGAGTAGGAATTGCTCAAGCGATGTTAAATGACCCGAAAATCTTGATTTTAGATGAACCGACAGCAGGCCTCGATCCAAAAGAAAGGGTACGTTTTCGCAATATGTTGTCTGACTTAGCAAGAGACCGTATTGTTATTCTTTCTACCCATATTGTTTCGGATGTCGAGTCCATCGCCAACGAAATTATTATGATTAAAAATAAACAGGTTCTTTATAAAGATACCATCGGAAATATTTGTCAACTATTAGAGGGAAAAGTATTTGAAACAGAAGTGGACGATCAAGAAATGGTGCAATTTAGGAAGAACCATTTCACCTTATCAGAAATGCAACGAAAAGGAAAATGGAAAGTTCGATTTATTGCATCGAGTCCTCAAACAGATTGGACCATCGTTTCACCTAGATTAGAAGATGTGTTTTTATATGCGTATCAAGATGAGGAGCAATCACATGATGTGGACAATAATGAAATATGAGTTTACAAAAGTCCGAACGTCTCCAATATTGGTCAGTCTTTTGGTGATTTTTCTTTCATTTAACATGTTCATCATTTATCAACATAGCCACATAAGGGAAGAGTTAGCGGTGTTGACCAAACTCGTCGATCGCTTTGGTCATGAAATGAATGGTGAGAAGGCGGATCGCTTTAAGGAGTATTATTTCGAACAATTAGACGATTTTCAACAGTTCACAAAGGTATATTTTTCAAAGGAGTATCATACAGTTCAAGAGTTTTTAGAAGATTTTCATCATGGAGCTTTTGAAGAAACGAAGGTAGACGAAGAGCAACTGCAATGGATTGAGGAAATTGCTCTTGTGGAATCGTACTACTATTACCTTAACGACCTAGATACCTATTATAAAAACTTTGATGTGATGAATATCGCTAAGTTTCAAATTTCTAGATACGGGTTATCAGGGCAAGCTGAACGTTTTGTTAATAAACAGTATGCCCAGCTGAAAGAACGGTTTACCGAGTTAATTGAAACTAACGAGTACAATCATTTGTTTTTTATCGGTTCTTTTTACAAAATGCATACATTGTTGTTCCAGACGTTGTTTCGGGCGGTTCTATTTGAATCCATAATATTAGCTGTCCTTTTAACAGGCTATTTGGTTAATTTTGAATTTGAAAATAAAACGTATCTGTTAACCTATTCATCGAAAAGAGGGAGAAGGCTAAGTGTGGATAAGTGGATCGTTTCCCTCACAGCTAGTTCCATTACAACGGTTCTTGTTTTAGGTGGAACGTTCATAGCGTACTTTAGTATTTTTGATTACTCAGGTTTATGGAAGGTACCCATCAGCAGTGGGTTTAATTGGGAGTATGATTATCCATATATTTCGTGGTGGAACCTGCCTTTTGTTTTGTATTTAACGTTAGCAAGCATACTCCTTTTGTTGAGCGTCTTGATATTTAGTACGATGACGTATGTGATTGCCATGTGGATTCGCCATAGTTACTTTGTGTTTTTTCTCTTTTGGGTATTGTTTGGAGCGGGGTTATTACTTCCGAGTGTGATGGCAAAAAATTCGATAGCTATCATTATTGCTCATTTCACCCCATTTATATTAATACTAAACCCATTTTTATGGTTCATGGAAAGCGGTGCGTTTACTACATTTAAATACTATGAACTAGTTACGATCGTTGTTTGGTCGATTTTGTTATTAATTGTTGCGCTATATTCAGTAAGAAGGTTTAAACAACAGGATGTGTATTAAAAGGAGGATTATTATGAGACTGGTGTATTATGAAATGAAAAAACTGTTTGATTGGAAAAATATTCTACTTATTATACTGATAAATATCGTTATGTACTATTTGTTTATTGATTTTGATATTAAGCATTTTCCGAATGGACGTCCGACATTAGATGAATATCATCTATCAAAAGAGATGATAGAGAAATATGGAGTTTCCATCGATGAAAAAGAATTTACCGACTTGAAAAAGTGGTATAACGATATGGTAAAACAAGCCGATCAATACATCCAGTCCAGAGAAGATTTTGCGCATGCAGGAATTCGGACGTATGAAGACTTTCGAACGGCTGACCTTAGTAATGATGAATTAGATGTAGAACAAGTGGATTTATTTTTAAAGCTCGAAGCGTTGGAATACATAATGGAACGATACGAAATGAGGGATCGGTGGATCAAGGGATTATATGAGGAACTAACTCCAAAGCAAGAGGGGAAAATTAATCAAATCATCGATAGTGGTACCTATCAATCCATTCTTCCATGGTTCGTTTTTGAAAACTATAATCGTATTATTAAAAACGTGACAATCATCATCATCGTAAGCATTATTGTTCTGTTATCTCCAATTTATGTGTCCGATAAACGAAATCATGTTCGTTTATTACAATATACATCAAAAAAAGGGAGAAGCGTTTTTACCACAAAGATGATAACTGCTCTTATTTCAACTATTCTTTTAATCACTGTACAATTGATAGGTTATTTCACCATTTATTCGCAAAATCAAGTTCACATGTTTTTCGCATCAAAAGTGAACTCTATTTTTAATGATGTCCAGCTTTGGTACGACCTCTCATTTTTCCATTATAACGTTATGACAGTTGTCGCAATTTATTTGTTAGGTATCATTTTGTCACTCATCGTCTGCTTTATTTCAAGTATTTCATCGAATTATCTAATGGTCATTGGCATTCAAGTACCTATTTTCTTAGGATTGGTCGGGTACTTACTAAAATACTTAATCGAAAACGTAACGACTCTTCGTCTACCTGAGTATTTAGCTCCGAGCTTATATATGGCGTTGCTCTTCATTGGTATAATCTTCATGATTTTAAGATGGAAAAAAGAAAAAGTGCTTGATATTGTATAAGCTTACTCAGAACTATCGTTTCTGAGTATTTTTTATTTGGACGATCCATTGAGAGGTTGAGTTTGGTACATAGACACATAAGAATTCAGATTTGGAACATAGCCTGATGAAAAGGCACATTAGTTGACGATTTTGGCACATAGAAAGTGGAGACAGGCTCATAAATCATCGGAAATGGCACATAAACCATCCGAACTGGCACATAGAATTGGGAATGCAACCTTTGGATAAACGGTACAAAACTCCCAATCTCGGTTTTAGTTGCAATCCTAGAAGTAAGCGATATAAGTTTATATCTAAATATTGACAAAATTATAAGAAGATAGAATAATTTCCATTTAGGAAGTGATGTCATATGAATCTATTTTCTTACAAAGAAACTCAAGAAATGAATTGGGTGTCGGCCTTTTTATTAGCATTTATGGGCATCGGATTTTTCCTTTTGTTTGATGTTTATATTCCGTATGAATTAATCAAAAACATATTAAATAATGGATGGGGAAATTGGAATTGGCTTTGGGCATTACTCTCTCTATTTCTTTTAGTTATAGGCTTCTTTGCCGGGTGTATCGCTTGGTTTTCCATTAGTGATCAAATATTAGAGCATCGTCATCCGTTTCAATTAACGGTATCAAAAACTTCTCTAATTTTTCAAAAGGTAGATTCCAAGAAAAAAGGATATAAAACGTTAGAAATTCCTATCAAACATATAAAAAAATGTGTAATCGAAAAACAAACGAAATTAATATATCGTTCAAAATACACTCACAGAACTCCGCATTTTTATATTGTGTATAAAGAAAACGGCGAAACCAAATATATTGATTTTCATTTGGTGGATGTGTATTTTCAAAATCAATTTTTACATGCTATTACAGTTTTAGGCATTCCTATCAAATTAGGTGAATATGAGGTGAAAAACTGCCCACCTGAATATAAAATTGAAGCCCTTTCCCATTCAAAACCAATTGAATTTACAGGTTCGATCAAAGACGTGTATCCTTGGAATCAATTACATGAAAAGCATGAGCCGAATTATTATTTTCAATGTGTTTCACCGCTTAAAAGAAATAATAAGCGTTCATCATAACGTATTTTTTTAATGGACGCATCCATATATAAAAACTTAACCCTCGTCGCGGTCAGGTAGTTATTTTTACAAGTATCAAGGGCGGTAAAAGGGTGTAATGTGTTTATTGACCTTATCGGCGGGTAATCACCATCATTAGTTTAAGACATTGATTACAAGTAATCTCTTACTCTTGGACAAACTGATACTATATCTCTAAATAGAAGAGGTCAATCGGTAACAAACCGATGATTTGTTCAAAAGAGGCATTAGGTATTTTGTAGGGAATTCGTATTCAAACCTCATCTTCTATCACTTTCTCACGAATCTATTTAATGTATCGAACAACTAGATTGTGAGAGGGTGAATGAAAATGAAAGGCATCTTGATGACATTTATTGTAGGAGTCGTATTAGTAGCAACTCCGTTATGGGCTGAAGCAGCTTTTGGGGATCGTACATTAAAGGAAGGGATGTCGGGTTCAGATGTCGAAGAATTACAGGATTATTTAATGACCAAAGGTTTATTTCCTTATCCTGCCTCAACCGGATACTTTGGATCGATAACTGAACAGGCTGTTATAGATTTTCAAAAGAAAAGGAATTTAAAGGTGGACGGCATTGCGGGTCCGCAAACCTTTCATGCCATTCAAATTTTAAGAAGAGGGGATATTGGAATACATGTCGCCAAAATTCAAAGCCAACTGAAGCAGGCGGGGAATTACGCTGGAAGTGTAGATGGAATTTATGGATCAGGCACTGAGAGTGCTGTTAAGAGTTTTCAAAAAGAAGAAGGGCTGAAGGTAGATGGCGTTGTAGGTCCACAAACTCGAAGGGAGCTCGACCGACAAGCCGCTCCGAAAACGGCTGCTGGAAAGGCATTAACCGTTGAGAGCACAGCCTACACGGCAGATTGTTCAGGTTGTTCCGGTATCACCAAGATGGGTATTAACCTGAAAAAATATGCTGATGATGCGAAAGTGATTGCTGTGGATCCTAATGTGATTCCACTTGGATCTATCGTGAAAGTGGAAGGTTACGGCATAGCGATTGCAGCTGACACCGGCAGTACGATCAAAGGGAATAGAATCGATGTATTTATTAAAAATCAAGACTCCGCGATGCAATGGGGACGTAAAAATGTGCGTATTACAGTGATAGAATAACGGTACAGATAAAGGGTAGTTGCTTTGTTTGAAATAAAACTGATTTTCTATACTTGCTCAAGGGGATGACATTTGGAATCACTTTAATCACGGTAAACAGAACATGCAAGATGAGGTTCTCTCATTTTTCATAAAAGAAAGCGCGTTCCCGATACTTTTGGGAGCGCGCTTTTGTTATCGCGAAACGACTCGATCCGTGTTCAATGGTAGCTTCCGTTTGTCCAATACACTTCCCACGAGCGAAGCTAACACTTGTTGAAACAGCATGCCAACGATGACCGGAATGGCGACAGGAGCTGAAAAATACGTAATCGCAATAACCGCACCTGCACTGATGTTTCGCATTCCGCTGTTGTACATCATCGAAATCGTCGTGCTACGTTTGAACTTCAACATCTTTCCACTGATCCAACCGATTCCATAGGCGGCTAATGCTAACAAAAACACGACGACGATAATGGATAGTAACCGTGTATTCACCTTGGTTACATATGGAGCAATACCAGAACTATTAATCGCCACCACCGCACCAATTCCTAGCTTGGAAAAAGGAGAAAGGGTCGCGGCTAGTTTTTCGGTTTTGCTTTTCTTTAAATATTGATTCGTGATCATTCCTAATAGCGATGGAATGACAATCATCCATAACAACCCGTTCATAATGGCGACAACGTCCATTTCCACCGACGACCCGACCAGCCATTGCAACATCGCCGGAACAACAATAGGTGACAACAACGTATCCACAAGAATGATGGATAAGGTCAACACAACGTTCCCTTGATAAATCGTCACCCATAACAAACTCGTAATACCAGTCGGAATGACGAACGCCAAGATGAGTCCGGTGACTATATAAGGGTCATCATGAAAAAATAGTGTTCCTGTACCAAAAGCAATGAGCGGCATTACCAAATGAAGCGTCAGTAACGCAACAAGTAACGGCAGCGGATGCTGGAACACTTTTTTCAAATCATGAAAGTTTGACCGCAAACTCCCCGTAAACGTCATCACCGCAAAAATCCACGGGACTAGAAACATGTAGTTATCTAAGCTCTCATAAAAAACGATTCCAATAACCACACTCGCCGGAGTAATCAATGGCATCCATTTTTGGAGGATTCGATTGAATTGATTCAGCATATATGTTTGACTCCTTGTTAACATAGTATGAGACTCATTTATTACATGTATCATATTAAATGATGAAAATATATGGAAATGATTTAAGTATATCATGGTTGGTTACTAGTCATGTATAAAAAATCCAATTAAACTAGTGGTAGAATACTTGAATTAAGGGAGAGAAAATTCACATGCCAGTTTACCATAAACGTCTTTGGGACTACATTTCTAGGCAAACAGTTCCTTGATGAAACATACCAACCCGATGGCTACAACATCGGCATTAACTGCGGCCAAACCGCCGGCCAAACGATTTTTCATGTCCATGTCCACCTCATCCCAAGATATAAAGGAGACATGAACGACCCAAGAGGCGGGGTACGTGGGGTGATACCAGATAAACAGAAATATTAGTTTATCTGGTGAAATCGTTTATTAACAAATGTAAATTAGTCCGTTTCACCTAACGTCGCCATAAGTTCATACATTTCCGTGTCTAAGAAATTATTCACAATTCCCCAATAATAGCCAAATATATTTTTAATTTTCCGGCCGTTTTTTAAGTTACGGATTAATTGCTTAAATGTGTCTACAGCAAGATCTACTTTGTCTTGAAGTGTGTAATACGTTAAGCACCGTGTTTGGATGGTGATAATTTTCCACAATTCTTCGATCATTTTGTAATTGTCAAAAAAACAGTTCACGAGATTACGAAATTCCTTCGGCACTCGATTGCTAGTATATGTGTAGTTTAGTTGAACGTCATTACGTTTATTATTTAGATTGCTAGTTTTAAAAGAATGAGGATTAGTTTTTTGGGGTGTCATTTGTTCATCAATTGTTTGCTGATTTTTCGCGGTTTCTTGCTGTTTTCGTTGGTTGGAAGGGATGTCATTTCCGTTTGAACGAGAATCATCTTTCTTTAAAAAACGATTAAATATCCACAGGTTGCTAGATTGCGATCCGTCTTTTCTGACCGTTTCTTTCACCGTTAAAATCCCTAGCTTCACGCATTTCCGTTTCATCCGATGAAACGTACTTTCAGACACCCCATGCCCGTTATACCGATCGGAAATAGCACGTAAAATCGTACTTATGGACGCATTCGACACCCCGTACACTTTCGCACAAAAGCGGACGAGTCCTTTAAACGCCATTAACTCCGAACGCGTAAAATCTTTTTTGTGCTCAAACAAAAACGCCTCAATATTATTATTAAAATCCTTCAACGACTCAAACTGACTATACTCATTAAAATTCTCAATCGATTTTTGCTGAATCATACTCTCTACCTCCCCACCTGCTATATAGGAGGTAGAAGGGGAATTGGGGACTTCCTAGTTATAATTTTATTAAATATATCACAACCCCAATACTTTTTTATGGTTTAGGGGAGAATTCGCAAAGAGAAAATAATCTAAATAATGGTAATATATAGAGAGAATGGAATCAGGAAGATACATTAATAAATTACTATTCATAGATGTTAATTCATCCTTACAGTTTATACATTTTATTTAATGTACTTTTTATAAGTAAAAGATAACAAAATCAAAAATCCTCATTCATTCTTATCCTTAAAGGCTTTTACACAGTTTGTTCTTCCAAAGGGTTCCACATACTTAATTCCTTGAATATTTAAGAAATGGTAAGATGAACTTATTCAAATCAATAATTTGACGGAGCTTAGGGGATTGAACAACGAAAAATTTGCACTACCAATAAGATTAGAATCTCTGAAAAAGAACGAGAGGGAGAACCAAGCACGTTTTATTAAACAGAACCAATTTTATGATAAAATGTATAATAATAGGAGGTTTTTTTGGCAGGATATATAATGAGACTAGATAATCTTGAATCACTTTCACTCTATGTTAAAAACGGTGTTTACTCAACGAAAATTAAAATACCAAATAAAAGCATTTGAGGAGTTCATCACGAGGGAACATTTGCAGATTATACTACTATGAAACCAGGAGATAATATATACTTTTTTATTCAAAGGAAGATATATGGAATAGGTAAGTTAGTTGAGTTTAATAGCGATTGCAAATTTTTAAATTTTCCAGAGGCTAATATTCCAAAAAGATACAATTATGAAAAATTAAAAAATGATGTGTTATGGGATGAAAACCTATTTAGTCAAAATAACGGTATTGAACAACGGTGATTTGTATATTTAAGCCTTCACCTCATTTTTTTAAAAAGGGAATTGATATAGATGCAGCATTATCTTCAAATCCATCAAAATTTAAAGTGTTAAGAGCATTTTGGGAATTATCTTTTATTAAAATTGATAATGAAGAAAAATCAAGCTTTAAAAGATGCTATATTAAAAGCAAATCAAGAATACATATACTCTAATGATGAAAAACATATATTTTCTGCTGAATTTGAAAATAAACATCATGAAATTAGTTCTAATTTGAAAGATGAACATCGTTTTAATGCCATGGACATTTTACAATTTGGAGCTAATGGAAATAATTTGAAACACGAAATGGCGCTTGAAGCGGGATTACTCTTTCAAATTGCTAATAAAGAAGAAGAAACATTAAAAGTTTTTGGGGATTGGGATTACCTTTCACACCAAGTAATTGCGGCTCCATTTAAAATTGATTATATGGATAAAATGGACATATTCGGGTATAGATTTATTCCTGGGTTTCAACCAACAATTTCTAGATATTTAGTAGTTGAATTAAAGAAAGATTCAGCTACTAAAAATGATGTTGACCAAACATTGAAATATGTGGAATAGATTAATCAAGAGTACTCATATGGAGACTATTCAATGATTCGAGCTTTTTCAGTAGCAAATGAATTTAATGAAGAAGTAAGAAATTATGCAAAGATGGTAGGAGTAAGAAAATATACCAAAGGATTTCGTCCAGTCGAATCGACACAATGGAATTCCCTTTCTTTAATAAAATACACATATAATACGGAAACTAATAAGATAGATTTTGATTTAATAGAATAATCAACATAAGTTTTTATAAAAATAATAAAGCGTAATAATTTTATTACTAATTAAGTGAAATTTAAGGAGTGCTTTGTATTGAGAAAAAGATACACTATGAATGAAGCTAATAGTGTTGCTAAAAGAGCTTCAAGAGATATTGAAGAGTATTTAAAATCATTTCCATATACTATAAATGTGATTAATGTTGAAGATGATCCTATATATAGAGAAAAAGATATTGATTTACTTTGGAACTGGTATAATAATGGTAAAAAAGTAACTACTAAAATTGAAGTAAAAGGAGATAGATATTATAGGACTGGGAATTATTTCTTTGAAACTGTTAGCAATAAAAGTAAAGGAACTCCTGGTTGTTTTATGTATACTGAAGCAAATTTTGTATTCTATTATTTTGTTGACGAAAAAGAATTACATATACTACCTATGCCTGAAACAAGAGATTGGTTTATAGAAAATATGGATAAGTTTGTAGAAAGAGAAACATCTACCCCTGTTGGTAATACAGTTTATATTACTGTAGGTAGACTTGTTAACCGTGATTTACTGCAGGAAAATGTTAAGTGGGTTCGAGTAATTTCATTAAAATAACCAACAAAAAAATTTAAACGCATGAAGTTTCTTCTTCATGCGCTTTTTTTTTAAATCTCAAATTTCATTTGAAATGAATCTTTTAGTCGATTAACTGTAATATCTAAATAGCTTTGCTCAATATCAATCCCAAGATATTTTCTCTTGAGTCTAGATGCAGCTATTCCTGTTGTACCGCTACCATTAAATGGATCTAAAATCAGATCTCCTTCATCAGTTGCTGCCATTATTATTCTTTCTAGTAATTTCAATGGTTTTTGTGTTGGATGATGGCCATATTTCTTTTCTGATTTACTCGCTGTTGAAAAGGTCCACACATCTTTCATTTGTTTTCCGTTATTAAGGCTTTTCATTAATTTATAATTAAATTTATGTTTTTCATTTTTATTTCTTTTTGCCCATAAAATTGTTTCAGTCGAATGTGTGAAGTACCTACAACTCAGATTTGGAGAAGGATTTGATTTTTCCCATATGATGTTATTTAAAATTTTAAATTCAAGCTCTTCTAGAGCCATTCCTATAGAATATATATTATGATATGTTCCAGAAATCCAAATTGTACCACCTTTTTTTAAAAGACGTTTACACTCTGATAACCATCTTTTGTTAAAATCGTGTTTTTCATTTATTGATAACGACTTATCCCATTCACCTTTATCCACTTTAACCATTCTTCCTGAATTACATGTGATACCTCCACTAGAAAGGAAATAGGGAGGATCGGCAAATATCATATCAAATGTTTCGCTAGGAAATTTTTTCATCATTTCTAGGCTATCACCTAGTATTAGTTTAAAATCGGCATACTCATAATAGTAAGAAATTTTGTTTTGGAAATTCATTTACTTACACCTCTGGTAAGATTTTATCTCATTTTAACAAACAATATTGTTTTATTCCAAAAGAAAAGAGAAACCAAAAAGTGGTTTCTCTTTTATATTAGATTTTTATCGATCTTTTAGATTGTACAACTTCATCTAAAATACCATCTGATAACATTTGTAAATTAAATGTGTAGTCATTCATTACAAATGTTTCATTAAGTGCGGTTTTTGCAGTTAGCCACCCTTTTCCATCTGTAATCCAAATAAATTTAACCGCCTGATCTGAAAGGAATTTTTGGACTTCCTTATATTCCCCAGCAGTAGCCTTTAATTTTGAACCTCCACTGCCATAATAATTTACTTCTATTAGATATAATTGTTTTTGGTTATCTAATATTGCAAAGTCAAACCGTCTATCAATTTTATCAACTTCAATGTTAATTTGCCAGTTGGCCCAAATTTTATTCTTTGTAGCTTGAACTATGTATTTAAAATTATATTTATTACAAAATACTTTAATATATTCTTCTACAATATTCTCCATACTAGTACCAGTTCGGTTCTTTCTAGCATTGGTGTCCATTCCAACTTCTATCCCTTTACAAAAATCAATTAGATTATTGACTTCACGATTAACAAAGAAGGTTTTTAATCCCGTTTGTTCCATAAATGTTAATAAATCTTTTTTTATATTTTCAGTTAAAGGAATTTTAGGATCAAAAAGATATTTTTTATTTACTGCTTCAATTGTTTTAATATCATCTACAATCGGTGTCTCAGCAATCTTAGAAATTCGAGAAGCTATTAATATCGGAAGAGCTTTTCTTATACTTGGGTAATCAGAAACAATATTAATAAAGATTGCATCAAACTCTTCGTTAGTAAGTCCAATAAGACGATTTAAAGTTTTTAATTCGGCTTCAATTTCTGATACATTCTTTATTACCTTTTCAAAGTCAACAAAATAATCCCATGTAAAGATACTGTCTTTGAGGGTTTCTATGAAATAATTAAATGCTTCTTCAGGATTCGACAAATTTCGATTTAAATGATAAGGTAATTGTATCATGTTGACACTCCTGAATTATTATTTTACTAATAAAATAATAGATGATCTTCCAATGAATTTCAATTATGAATTTATAGAAAACTAGAGTAAGATGTGTTATACTAGGAATAAGAACATATGTTCGGGGTGAGAAGATGATAAATTCTATAGTTAAGGCTAAACCGTTTTTAAAATGGGCTGGTGGCAAAACCCAATTACTTCCTGAAATACGGGAACATTTGCCCAATGAATTAAAATTGGGAAGAGTTAAGTATTATGTAGAGCCTTTTGTTGGTAGCGGAGCTGTATTGTTTGATTTACTGCAAAATGATGAATATGGAATTCAAAAAGCATTTATTTGGGATATTAATCCTGAGCTAATAAATGTTTATAAGGTTATCAAAAGTGAAAATGTAAAGTTTTTAATTGAAGAGCTTAAAAGAAAAGAAGAAGAATATCTTCTAGCTGATGAACCTTTAAGAAAAGAAATATATATGAGTGTTAGAAGTAAGTTCAATGAGGAGTTAGAAGAATTTGAAGCAAATCCAACTGAGGAATTTTTAGTAAAAAGAGCAAGTGAGTTTATTTTTCTAAATCGTACATGTTTTAATGGACTATTTCGTGTAAATAAAAAAGGACAATTTAATGTTCCAATGGGAAGATATAAAAATCCAAAAATATGTGATGAAGAAAATCTCCAAGCTGTTCATCACTTGTTGGAAAAAGTAGAAATAGCGGAGCCAGGTGATTATAAGCAAAGTTATGCCACAATTGAGTATATAATTTCATCTGAAGAACAGGTATTTGTGTATTTTGACCCACCTTATCGGCCAATAACTGAGAGCTCGAGTTTCACTTCTTATAGTAAATATGATTTCAACGATGATAATCAAAGAGAACTTGCTGATTACTTTAAACAACTTGATAAACTTGGAGCATATGTGATGCTAAGTAACTCTGATCCCAAAAATGTAAAACCAGATGATAAATTTTTTGATGAACTTTACTTTAAACCTGATGAAAATAATAATAATCTTTACAATCTCAATAGAGTTTATGCTCGAAGAAATATTAATTCTAAAGGAGATAAAAGAGGAGAAATAACAGAGCTGCTAATTACAAATTATTAAGAATAGAAATCTCATTTAAACATGGCATCCTTTATAAAAAAAGGGTGCCTTTTTCATCCCAATTTTATTATCTTTTAAATACAAATAAAAAAGGCTCTACACTAAATGTGGT